>CAZEEB010000135.1:0-6061 GCA_964511245.1 uncultured Paludibacter sp. | reverse complement strand
AATAAAATCCCAATCACTGATTTACAAGTGATTGGGATTAATTTTGTGATCCGGTCGGGATTCGAACCCGAGACCCACAGCTTAGAAGGCTGTTGCTCTATCCAGCTGAGCTACCAGACCAAATTTAATTATTAAATCTATAATATTTCTGACTTAATAACTGTGAAATGCTTCAAAAAATAGAGTTGCAAAAGTAGTTGATTTTTCGTTATAATGCAACTGTTTTTTTTGAAAATGGCTCAAATTAGCGTATATTCAAGGAAAAATGCTAATTTTGCAGTTCAGAAAACAGTGGGTTAAATATAATATTGATTGATGAAATGAAAGTATTGAAGTTTGGCGGAACATCCGTAGGTTCTGTTAATGGTATTTTAAGTGTAAAAAAGATTGTTGAGGCGCAGCAAGAGCAAGTTATTGTTGTTGTTTCGGCACTTTCGGGAGTTACTGATCAACTTTATAAAGTGTCCAAACTAGCTTCGGAGGGTGACGACAATTATATTAACGAATATCAGAATATGTTAGTTCGCCACTTGGAAATGGTTGAATCTGTTGTACTTGAAGATAAACTGGCAAATGTAATTGAACTTGTAAAAGTACAATTCGGAGATTTGGCTAATATTTTAAGGGGTATTTATTTGATAAAAGACTCTTCAGCAAAAATTATTGACACCATTGTCAGTTATGGCGAAGGAATATCATCAATAATTGTTGCTAATGCAATTAATGATGCTATTCATCTCGATTCCAAAAGCATTATTAAAACAATCAATCAGTTTGATAAACATATAGTTGATTTCGAAAAAACGAATGTGTTAATTGTTGAGAAATTTAAAACGACTCCAAAAATATGTGTTTGTGGTGGTTTTATCTCTACTGATAGTAAAACTAATTTTGTAACAAATTTAGGTCGCGGTGGTTCTGATTATACTGCTGCCATTTTGGCTGCTGCACTTAATGCGCAACTGCTCGAAATATGGACAGATGTAGATGGTTTTATGACTGCCGACCCGCGCATAATTAGCAACACTTACGTAATTGAGAAACTTAGCTTTAGTGAGGCAATGGAACTTTGTAACTTTGGTGCAAAAGTGATTTATCCACCCACAATTTTCCCTGTTTTTCACAAAAATATCCCCGTAGTTATTAAAAATACTTTCAACCCCGATGCTGCCGGAACTTATATATCAAACGAAAAAGTAGGCGAAGTTTCCAAAGCCATTAAAGGAATATCTTCAATTAATGATACTTCACTTATAACCATTCAGGGATTGGGGATGGTTGGTGTAATTGGTGTAAATTACCGTATTTTCCGAATATTGGCAAAAAATGGTATCAGTGTGTTTCTTGTTTCCCAAGCTTCGTCGGAAAATACCACTTCAATAGGTGTTAGAAATGCCGACAGTGAATTAGCTGTGAAAGTATTGCGTGAAGAATTTTCAGCTGAAATAGTATTGGGCGAAATTGATAATATTTTCTCAGAAGATGATTTGGCTACGGTGGCCATTGTGGGCGATAATATGAAAAGAACGCCTGGAATTGCCGGAAAACTATTCGGGACATTAGGTAAAAATGGTATTAATGTAGTGGCCTGTGCTCAAGGTGCTTCTGAAACCAATATTTCATTTGTTACCGATCGCAAATCACTTCGTAAAGCATTAAACGTAATTCATGATTCATTTTTTCTCTCAGAATATCAGGTACTTAATATTTTTGTTGTTGGAATAGGAACAGTTGGAAGTAACCTACTTGACCAAATAAAAAAACAACAGCTAAAACTGATGTCACAAAATGGGTTGAAACTCAATGTAGTGGGTATTGCATCAAGTAAAAAGATGCTTTTCAATCGCGCAGGAATTAATCTTGAAAACTTCAAAGAAGAATTAAATACAAAAGGAATGGAAGCAACTCCAAATTCGATTTGTAAAGAAATTTTGACAATGAATATCTTCAATTCTGTTTTTGTAGATTGTACAGCCAATGAACATATTTCGGATTTATATCAGACTTTGCTTGAAAATAATACATCGGTAGTAACTGCTAATAAACTAGCTGCATCATCTGCTTACGAAAAATATGCAAAACTGAAAGAAACTTCACGGCGACGTGGTGTTAAATTTTTGTTTGAAACAAATGTTGGTGCGGGTTTACCCATTATTAGTACTATGAATAGTTTGATAAATAGTGGTGACCATATACAGAAAATGGAAGCAGTATTATCCGGAACTTTAAACTTTATATTCAATACCATAAGCAGTGAAATTCCGTTAAGTAAAGCTATTTTGATGGCTAAAGAAGCGGGCTTTGCAGAACCCGACCCACGTATTGACCTAAGCGGAAAAGATGTAATACGAAAACTAGTTATTCTGGCTCGCGAAGCTGGTTACAATGTTGAACAAGCAGGTGTTGAAAAAAATCTTTTTATTCCCGACAAGTTTTTTGCCGGAAGTTTAGATGATTTCTGGAAAACTATTTCTGAATTAGATACAGAATTTGAAGAAAAGCGACTTTCACTTGCAGCTCAGAACAAACGATGGAGATTTGTTGCCAAAATGGAAAATGGTAGTTGTAGTGTTGGACTTCAAGAAGTTAATAATTTACATCCATTTTTTGATTTGCAGGGAAGTAATAATATTATATTAATTACAACAGAACGATACAACGAATTTCCGATGATGATAAAAGGCTATGGTGCTGGTGCTGGAGTTACTGCAGCCGGTGTGTTTTCTGATATTATGAGTATTGCAAATATCAGATAATTTAAAAATTTAAATCAATTTTTATTTAGATGAGCATGAATACAATTATTCACAAAACACAGTGATAATCTGACATGCGAGTTCCATGCGACAACTAACTAAAAAAATAAAAATGAACGCATGAAAAAAAAAGTATTTTTTTTTCTGATTTGTATTGGATTTTGTTTAAATTCGTGTGTAAAACCTCTCCCACAAATACCTGCAAACAAAAACATTGAAAGTGATACAAAAAAATCTAATTTATTGATTTTAAATCAGAATTTAGCCATAAGAGAAGATAGTATTGTGAAAATTATTGCCAATAAATTAGGAAATTTCAAAAAAAACGAACTTGGATTCTGGTATAAAATTTATCCTATCGGAAACGGTACAAATATCAAAGATTCAATTAGTTGTGATTTTTATTTTAAAATATATAATCTTAAATATCAATTAGTACAGCAAGGAAATAAAAAGGCTCAAATTGGGAAGAAACAACTTATTGTTGGTCTCGAAGAAGGATTAAAATTAATGCATAAAGGAGATAGTGCAACTTTTATTATTCCCTGGTACCTTGGATTTGGAATGAGTGGAGAAAATTCAACAATCCAACCTTATACTTCATTAATATTCAGAGTAATAACTATTAAATAGTTAAACTAACAAAAATATTTAGTAATCACATAGTTATAATTATCAAAGCACAATTCTTATATTCTTATTTATTTTATTAACTTTTACTTATCACAATTTTGTCGGATATTTGTACCAAATTAAACAACCCATATGAAACGACTTTCAAATTTATTTTATTTTCTTATATTGCTTTCAGTAATTTCAAGTTCATGTACGAATACAAAAACTTATTCGCAATTACTTGACGATGAACAATTGCTATTATCAGCTTATATTAAGAACAATAACATTAATGTATTAACAAGTTTTCCTGCCAATAATAAATGGAAACAAAATGACTATGTTAAAACTGAAACAGGTATGTACTTTCATCTTGTTGATTCGGGAAGTCCAACTGACACAACAACTTTACAGTTTAAAAATATAGTTTATCCCCGATTTAAACAATATTCTCTGTCAGTGCTATCTGATACCATAATAAGTAATTGGACATCAATAGACTATGCTTATCCGGCAAGTTTTATCTACGGTGATTATACACAGTCATGCAAAGCATTTCATGATGCAGCATCCTATTTAAAACACAATGAAGCTGTAGCAAAAATAATCGTACCTTCTACCATTGGTTTTAAAACGGATATGATGAGCGTTACACCTTATGGATATACAATTAAAATCAAATTTCAAAAAAATTAACATAGTTGTTATGTTCAATCCTTTAATCATAAATTACAACTAATTATGACTTTAATTAAATCAATTTCCGGAATTCGTGGAACAATAGGTGGATTGGTAGGTGATGGACTTAATCCAATTGATATTGTTCGTTTTACAGCTGCTTATGCCACCCAAATTAAAACCAATAAACAAACCAATTCAAATAAAATTGTTGTAGGACGTGATGCGAGAATCTCTGGCGAAATGGTTAATCAATTGGTTATTGGTACATTATTAGGAATGGGATTTGATGTGGTGAATATTGGATTAGCATCCACACCTACAACCGAATTGGCAGTTACTATGGAAAATGCTGCCGGTGGAATAATTCTTACAGCTAGTCATAATCCAAAACAATGGAATGCCCTAAAATTACTAAATGAAAAAGGCGAATTTCTGAATGCAGCCGAAGGTGAGAATATTTTGGAAATTGCTGAAAAACAATTATTTGAATTTGCTGAGGTAGATAAATTGGGTAAACTTTCTGAAAATTTAACGTATACGCAAAAACATATTGAAAGTGTATTATCACTTAAACTTGTAGATGTTGAAGCGATAAAAAAAGCTAATTTTAACGTCGCAATTGATTGTGTAAATTCAGTTGGAGGCATAGCTATCCCTCAGTTATTGAACGCATTAGGTGTTACAAAAATTGAAAAGTTATACTGCGAACCCAATGGGCATTTTCCTCACAATCCTGAACCATTACCAGAGCATTTGACAGAAATAGCTTCTATCATGAAACAAGGAAAAGCCGATGTGGGATTTGTTGTTGATCCTGATGTAGACCGACTGGCAATTATTTGCGAGGATGGGAGTATGTTTGGCGAAGAATATACCTTGGTTTCAATTGCTGATTATGTACTTCAATACACACCGGGTAATACAGTTTCAAATCTAAGTTCTACACGGGCCTTACGAGATATAACACTCAATCACGCCGGAAAATATACTGCTGCAGCTGTGGGTGAAGTAAATGTAGTTGCTACAATGAAAGCTACTAATGCTGTAATTGGTGGTGAAGGAAATGGTGGGGTAATTTATCCTGAAAGTCATTATGGAAGAGATGCTTTGGTCGGAATTGCTTTGTTTTTAACTCAGTTGGCTAAATCTCAACTTAAAGTTACTGAGCTAAGAAAAACATATCCGGAATATTGTATTTCAAAAAATAAAATTCAATTAACACCTGCTATAGATGTTGATGCTATTCTCATTGCTATAAAAGGAATTTACAAGCAATACGAAGTGAACGACATTGATGGTGTTAAAATTGATTTTCCAACCGGATGGGTTCATTTACGGAAGTCAAATACAGAGCCAATTATACGTATTTATTCTGAATCAGATACGCCAGAGCAAGCTGATGCATTTGCTAAAGCTATAATTGATGAAATAAAACGAATTGCTAAAATTTAAATCAAAAGCCAAAATCGTTTATTTTTTTCTCAAATTTTTTAGCATCATCCGGTTTTTTCGCTTTTGCTTGATTACATAATCCTTGCACATAAATAGCCACAGTAGGTTTTGCCGGACAAATTGATTCGCAAGCCCCACAACCAATACAAAGATTTTTGGTCACTTCGGGAATAGTCAACCCATCTTTGTATGGAATCATGTGCACAGCCTGTGTAGGACAATGTTCGGAACAGGCGCCACAGTCTTTATCATTGCTAAAAACAATGCATTTATCTTTCCTGAATTCGGCAACTCCTATCTGTGCCAGTTTCTTTTCAGGAACAGATAGTTTTTTCAATGCTGAAGTAGGGCATACAGTTGTACAAATATTGCAATCGTAAGTACAAAAAACTTCGGTTGAAAAAACCAAATGTGGCTGAGTAATCCCTGAAATACCATATTCCAAGGCTGCAGGTTTCAACACCTGCATAGGGCATTTTGTCACGCAAAGCTGACAAGCAGTACAATGTTGGCTGAAATGTTCGATGCTTCCGGCACCGGGAGGCATAATCGGATTT
>CAZEEB010000134.1:0-6083 GCA_964511245.1 uncultured Paludibacter sp. | reverse complement strand
CCAAAAACATCCAATAAATTTAAACGCTGTAAAAGTACAAGTTCAACCGTTTACTTGTTTACTCGTCAACTTATTTACTCGTAACTTGTCTACTCGTCACTTGTCACTCGTCTACTTATTTACTTGTCTACTCGTCACTTGTCACTCGTCTACTAATTCACTTATTGAAAAAAAAGTCACAACGTCTATTGGGTCTGAATTTAGTACTGGGTCGGGTAATTCTGCCACGTCCATTTGTAATTATTCTGTCGGCCGAAATTCCCCATTGTTTCATAAGCTGTGCTTTTACTTTAGCAGAGCGACGAATACTAAGTTTTTGATTGTAAGCAATATTACCCATATAATCGCAATATCCTCTTACTTCCACTTTTAAAGTTTTATCTGCTTTCATTTTGGCAGCCACTTTTCTTATGGCTTCAAGTGCAGTTTTGTCTAAACCGGTTTTATCGAAATCAAAATACACTCCGGGCATATCATCTTCGTTTATTATGGTATCGTTCGGCTGTTTAGAAACCATTTGTTTGGGTAATTTCAGTGCAACACCCCAAAAATCAACGGGAGTATTTGGCGGTGTAGAATTATCTTTATCTCTGATATCGGGTACACCATCAGCATCGGTATCGGGTCCGTTGTTTGAAAGTAAAGCTTTTAATGAATCAATTTTAGCATCCTGTGCAGCTAATTTTGCTTTAAAATAATTTAAAGCGGAATCTAATTTTGAAGTTGGATTAGCGGTTTCTATCGGTTTTTTCTTAGCATTTGCAATTTCAGCAGGAATGTTTGCTGTATTTGTTTCGGGTTCAGCAGGAGTATCACAGCATGGATTAGGATGATAATCATCAAAACTAATATTCCGAATGTGATTCTTTTTTTCGGCATTTATTTTATAACGAACATACAAAGTTCCAGCAGCAACAAAATCGTTGGTAACTCCTTTGTAATTGTAACGAGGGTCGCCTTCCATATTATCTTTGTTATAGGCTCTGTAATGAACTTTACCTCCCAGTGAGAATGATTTAGATAAATCGTATTCGAGCGAAAAAGTTACGGGAACTGAAATAGCTCTGCCTGCTATTGAAACTTCGGGAGAATTTACCGGATCGGGAGCTCTATAATTACTGGTATAAAGTGCATAGCCAAGTCCAAGTTCACCAATTATTGATATTTTGGATCTGGATTGAGGAAAAATCCACTTTGTGAAATTAATTGTGGCATTAATATCACTCGTATTTAAGGGTGTATAAAATGAAACATCTGAATTTCTTCCACTGAGTGGGAAATGATAAAAATCAAGTGCCAAACCCCAAACAGGAGTCAATGCATATTCAGCCGTAAAACCATACGAAACTTCCTGAAACGAAGTAGGTAATAGCCCCATGCGAGTTTGATTAACGTCGCCATCAAACAGACATGGACCTAAACCAGCTGTGACTGACCATCTGGAAAAATCTTTTTTCTGAGAATATGCGGTTTGCAAAAGCACTAAGCAAACTGTTAAAATAAATAGTTTTTTCATACACTTAATAAATTAAATAAAATTATATTACAAAAGAATTTTCAGGGTTCAGGAAAACGAATAAACAGCTTATGTAAGGAAATAGTGATAAGCTATAGAATTTTCTGTTTTCGTGACTTAGTGTTTAATTCTCAGATAGCCATCAATTAAAATTATAATCTGAGAAATCACTAAAATATAACATTTTTTAAGAATTTGCAAATATATATTTTTTTCTTTAATTAATCAATTAAATCATAATATATTTTGAAGCTAAAACTATAAATTTTGATTTATCTTTGCGTTATGTTACAAAACTTTTTATCAAACTGTATTTTAAATGAATTTAAACATAAACCTACCCCACAACAGGTAGATTTAATAAATTTATTGGGCGAATTTTTAATATCAACAGATCCGGAAAAGATATTTATACTCTGTGGATATGCCGGAACGGGTAAAACTACAGTAATAAGCTCATTGATTAAGGCATTGAATCAATTACAACAAAAAGTAATCATTCTGGCACCAACCGGTAGAGCTGCTAAGGTAATAGCAGGATATTCGGGTTTTACAGCGTTTACCATACATAAAAAAATATACCGTCAGAAATCTATGGCTGAATATCGCTTTCAACTGGCTGATAATCTTTACAGCAATACTTTATTTATTGTGGATGAAGCATCAATGATTTCAAATTTGGGAACAGAAAGTACGTTTGGTTCAGGTAGATTACTCGATGATTTAGTTCAATTTGTATATGGTGGGATGGGTTGTAGCCTTTTACTTTTGGGCGATACTGCTCAATTGCCTCCTGTAAAGCAAGCTAACAGTCCGGCATTGGAAATTGAAAAATTATCGAGTTACGGACTCAAGGTATTCCAATTCAATTTAACACATGTAGTTCGTCAGGCAATGGAAAGCGGAATATTGCATAATGCCACTTTATTACGTCAGCAAATACAGGATGAAAAAACAAGTATATTCCCGCGTTTTGAATTAAAAGGATTTAAGGATATAATGAAACTAAGTGGAGATGATTTAATCGATGAAATTCAAAGATCCTATGAAGGAGTTGGAATAGAGGATACAATAGTTGTTACCCGATCAAACAAACGTGCCAACATGTACAATAATGGCATTCGAGCACGCGTTATGATGAAAGAGGATGAATTGACCAATGGAGATTTATTGATGATTACAAAAAATAATTATTTTTGGAATAAAGCATATAAAGAAATTGATTTTATTGCCAATGGTGATATTGTGGAAGTTATGCGGGTTCGAAAGCATTATTCGGAATATGGCTTTAGATTTGTTGATTTAACTTTACGATCCCTGGATTACGGTTGGGAAATTGATGCTCGTATTTGGTTGGAATCCTTGCAATCAGAATCACCCGGATCAATGAATGAACTTAGTGCTAAATTATGGGATTTGGTTGCAGAAGACTATCCTGAAATTGGGAATAAGCGCGATTTAGCAAAAAAGATTATGGAAAATGAATTTTTTAATGCCTTGCAAGTGAAGTTTGCCTATGCTGTAACTTGTCATAAAGCTCAGGGTGGACAATGGAAAAAGGTATTTGTAGACCCCGGGCAAATAAATGAAGATATGCTTAACAGCGACTTTTACCGCTGGCTTTATACGGCTGTAACCCGTGCCAGCGAAACTTTGTATTTGCTGAATTTTCCTGAAAAAGTATTTTCGAATGATGAGATAGTTGATAAGTAAACGAGTGGACAAGTAGCATTGTGAACTATTTAAGTACGAATCATTTTCCCTAAAAAATCAAATACCATGAAAAAATTGCTTTTGAAATGGATTTTTCAATTAAAATTGCATTCCCTGTTTTGCGTTTTAGTTGCCCTGATTTTTGTTTCGTGCGAAGCTGATATAAATTTAAAAAATATTTCAACTGAAATTAGTTTACATCCTAATCTGATTGTACCTATTGGTGCTGCAAGTGTAACAATGGCTGATTTAATATCGCTGTATGATAATCAGGGCAAAATTGGATACGGAATTAATAATGAAATTGATTATCTGAATTTTGATACTACCGGTTTTAAATTCAGAGATTTAAATATCCTGAAAAATGCTGTTGAAACGACTAAAATATTATATCTTCCATTACCAAATCCAAGCACATTTTCAGCAAACACAAGCTTACCAACCCTTACTGCCGATGGTTTTTTTAATTTAGGACTTGCCAATAACAGCGACAGAATTGATAGTATAGTGGTCAATTCTGCAACTTTAAGCCTTCAATTGGATATTAGCCCCGAATTACAAAAACTAAATCCATCTGACATCACAATCACGCTGCTTTTTCCGAATGGAAAAGTCAAAAATTTAGATGCTAGCTTCTTTTCGAAGTTAATTAAACCCGGAACATTTGGAACATATAAAGATGTGGTTTTAACCAACTTTATAATGAACACATCCGGAAATGCAAATGCTATAGCTTTTCAAATAAAAATAGAAGCTAAAACCGGTTTAAATTCATTTTTATTAGATTCTAACTCAAATTTTAGCTGCAAAGTGCTATTGAAAGATTTAAACTACAAGGTTGCATACGGAAAATTTTCATCTTCAATTACATTATCAAATATACTGCAAGAGCAAATTAATTTAGCCAAAAATTTGCCGGGCGGTCTTTATTTATTTGATAATCCGCAAATTGACATAAGTGCTAGCAGCAATATTGGGGAATTTTTAAATTTTAAAATAAATTACATAAAAGCATCTGAGACAAGCAAACCTACTGAAATTCCCGTTTTTGCTAACTTTAATGGAAGCCCATCGGCTAATTTTTCGTTTAACAGAAAACCTAAATTACCCGGCGATACCATACAAGTTAAATTAAAAACCTTTGATAAAAATTGGGGTGCTACGAATCATTTTTTTTTAAATGCTAAACGACCGGATTTGATTGAATATAGTTTTAGTGGCTCCATTGACAGCCTACTGTCAAAAACGAGTACTTCGCCCGGTTTTATAACTCCCGATGCTAAAATTGATATATTTATTAAAACTACTCTCCCCATATATCTGAATGCCGGAAGTTATTTTGAACATAAAGATTCAATTATGAATATTTTTGAACCAATTGCCAGTACGCTCGACAAGTATTCAATTGTAAATGAGGCTGCTTTGGTTTTAAATATTAGCAATGGATTGCCTGTAAAATGTTCGCTCAGCCTATTAGCGCTTGATAAAAATAATCTGGAAATTCCTACTAATTTTGAAAAAAACTATGTAATTCAATCCGGTCAGGTTGATTCTCAGGGTATAGTTCAGCCAGGAAAAGAATCCAATCAAAATCTATCCCTTTTATTTTCAAAAGATAAACTGTCGACACTCCGAAAAGCCGTAAAAATACGATATACAATAAGAATAGAAGGATATTCAATCATTTCAAATATTCATTTTACAAAATTCAATAGTTTTAATATTAAGGCAGGACTTTTTGTGAAAGGCGAATTAAATGCTAAAACAATTCTTCCAAAATAAGTATTTTTAGAAATTAATGAATAGCAATGAAATTTAAACTGAAAATTTTATCAATTTTTTGCATAGTTGTTTCCTTTCATTTAGCCTACGCACAGCAGGTGAATTCAATTTATTTTATGGATAATAATCCGGTAAGACACAATCTGAACCCGGCTTTTCAACCACAAACCGACATTTATATAGGTTTACCGATACTCGGATACACATCCATTGCCTTAGGCAATAATTCATTAACGCTTAAAGACCTGATTTACAATAAAAATGGACAAACTATAACTTTTTTGCATCCCTCCGGAAGTGTTGATAATTTTTACAATGTTTTGCAAGCCAGCACTTTGTTAGAAGCCGATTTTCAAAGCAATTTGTTATCGTTCGGTTTTCGGAATAACAACAATTACTTTTCATTGTCAATTACCGAAAAATTTAGTTCAGGAGTTGGATTTCCTAAAGATATTTTTAAATTGTTATTATACGGAACACCCAATATGTTTTCAAATTCATACGATTTTAAAAACTTACAAGCCGATTTGAGTTTATATTCCGAAATTGGTTTCGGATTTTCAAGGCAAATAAATGAGAAACTTACGGTAGGAACTAAATTAAAATTATTACTCGGTACAGCCAATATTTCAAATGATAATGATTTTTTCAATCTGCAGGCAGGCAATCTGGATTGGACAATGAAGGGCAATACACGAATTAATTTTTCAAGCCCATTAAGCGTTGCAATTGGAAGTCAATTCCAATCAATTTCAATTTCACAACCCTCCAATTTGACTGATTGGTTGAAACCTTCCGGAGTTGGTGCAGGTATTGATGCAGGCATTGATTATAAATTTAACGACCGGATTAATTTTTCAGCTGCTATTATTGATTTGGGATTTATAAACTGGACTAACAATACACATAATCTTAATTATGGGATTGATTATAGTTTTAATGGAATTAGGCAATTGAACGGGGCCAATATTAGTTCTGTTTCTACAATACTTAACAATTTAAGTTCATCCACAGTGACTGATTCATTATTGACTTCATTCAAAAGTTCAATAACACAAAGTCAGACATTAAA
>CAZEEB010000133.1:0-6184 GCA_964511245.1 uncultured Paludibacter sp. | reverse complement strand
TAATGTATGGAGGAACTTGTATGGGGCGTACTCCTATAAAACAATCGACAACTTCGGACAGCAAAAGTAAAAGTGGTACATTTATATTGATTAAACACAGTGAGAACAGCTATTCGAATATTGGTATTCTTTCATGGAACACTTTTATGCCATACATTCATTACATTAAAAATAGAATAGTTATTACTGCTGATGGTGAAAATAAACCCATAAAGCCTGGAGAAACAATTGAATTCGAAAAAATAATACTTAAAAATGCTGAATCGTGGCAGGACTTATTGTTTGGTTATGGTGAAGAAATAGCCAAAGAGCATAATATTAAGCCCAAAAAACCGGTAAATCTTAAAGGATGGTCAACATGGGACTATTATGGAAGAGTGTATGATACGAAAGATGTTTATAAAAATATTGATAAACTCAAGACAGAACAATCTGCAAATATCATTCAAATTGACGGTGGATGGTGGACTGCTCGTGGCGACTATTTAAGTGTTCGGAAAAACCTCCAAGGTGGAATGAAAGCGATTGCAGATTATGTAAAATCCAAAGGCTATAAAGCAGGTATTCACCTTGATGGCTTCAGAGGTGACAAAGACTCAGAATTGTTCAGAAATCATCCTGATTGGTTTTTAAAAGATCAGGACGGAGAAGTTATAT
Organism: uncultured Paludibacter sp.; assembly: GCA_964511245.1. Classification (GTDB taxonomy): domain Bacteria; phylum Bacteroidota; class Bacteroidia; order Bacteroidales; family Paludibacteraceae; genus Paludibacter. The sequence continues at coordinate 5,527 of CAZEEB010000133.1, read as the reverse complement.
GTCAGGCCATAGATAAAGGAGACACATTTATGCAATACATTTACTATGATTATTCCAATCCACAAGTGTGCGAATATATGAAAAATGTTTTGCGAACGATTAAAAATGATTGGGGTTTCAGCTACTTCAAAATAGATTTTATGCGTTATGGTTTGCTCGAAAGTATATTGGCTGAACACGGTAACAATTGTGGAATAGGGAAAAAGGTAGTTACAAAAGTTATTTCATATAATACCGGAATGACCAGTGTGGAAAGAACCAGAGCTGGATTATTAGCCATGCGTGATGGAATTGGTGATGCCTACTTCTTGGGTTGTTCTGCAATTTTTGGACCTACTTTTGGCATTGTTGATGGGCTTAGAACTGGCGCTGATATTTGCCCAACATTTGATTATTATGAAGCTTGTACATTGCAAAATGCTGGTAATTTCTATTTAAATCAAACTGTTGTGCAAAATGATGCCGATTATTTAGTTGTTCGAAACAAAGATGATGAAGAACCTGAGCGAGCTTGGGGAGAGAATAAATTTGGCGGAAACACAACTTTTGAAGAAGCCAAAATGTGGAGCGATTATGTTGGATTGTTTGGCGGACCAAAAATAAATAGCGATAATCTATTAACTTTGCGAACTGAAAGAAAAAAACTAATTGACAATGCATTCGCCTATAAAGCAGCTAAGCGTTTCATTCCATTAGATCTGTGGAATCATGCAAAAGATAAAAAAGATGCTTTTAATGTAATGCTTGCAGAAAATGAAAATGGTATTTTTATATCCCTTTTCAACTGGGATGAAACAGATAAAAACTTCAACATCGATGGATTTATTGATACTAAAATAATCAATCCAATAACCAAAAGTAATTACAATACAAAAAATGATAAATTGGTGATTACTTTAAAAAGTCATAGCTCGATGATTTTTAAATTAGAAAATTCCAGCTTTGATATATTAAGAAATAAATTGCGGATACTTTAATTGATTTTATATCCAAAAAATGGTTTATTTTATTGCTAAAAGGCTCATCCAATTAGTACCGTCTTTGTTTAAAAAGATATGATTTTGTCATCTAAATAAATATCACGATATTTGTTTAAATTAAATCATATCCGTTAATATAAGGAAAAAAGCTTTTAATGAATAAACTACTCACATTATTTGTCTTAATTTTTAATTTCTCCATTGCGCATGGAATAAATGAAAAATTATCCTTTAAAAAATTTGATAATAAAGAAGGATTGTCTCAAAATGGTGTAATGGCTATTTTTCAGGACAAAAACGGCTTTATATGGCTTGGAACGCACTATGGTCTAAATCGCTACGACGGATTTAATATAAAATCATATTACAAAGGCAATACCCAAAATGACCTTTGTGGTGATGATATTCAATCAATATTGCAGGATTCAGTTGGTAATATTTGGATATCAACTATCGAAGGTGTTTCAGTCTTTAATCCGGTAACTGAGAAATTTTTCAACCTCAATAAATTCACTCCAAAAGAATCAATTTTCAAACATACCATTCTGTCAATGAAATACATTGATGGTGAAATTCTCATTAGTAGCAAAGAAGGATTATGGAAAATTAATGCAGTAAAAAATCTTTTCACAGATGAAATTGCAAAAAGTGTTTGCAATAATATTGCAAAATTTAAAATACAACCTATATTAAATCTCAAATCAATTAAGGTTTTTTTCAAAGATAAAAATGACAACTATTGGATAACTGCCAATAATCATATAATTGCATCTAAAATAATCAAAAACAAGTTATTAGTGATTGATGAGATTGTAATTGATAAGGCTAACGAAGTTGAAACAACCGTAATATATCAGGATAATCTTGCCAATATATGGGTAGGAACTTCAGATCGCGGTCTTTTTAAATTAACTGAAGATAAAGGGAAATATATCCCCATAAAAGTTTACTCCAATAAAAATAGCTCATTCTCAGTAATAACAGATATTTTACAAGATAATTCATCTAATTTATGGGTTAGTTCTCGAAGTGATGGTGTTATTTTTATACCTAAAAATGAATTAAATAAAAATCTCATTTCTGTATCAAAACTAAACGAAAATACACTTTCAACCAATAAAATCAGGAGTATTTATATATCCCGGGATAATACCATTTGGTTAGGCTCACTGGGAAATGGCGTTTTTTATTCAAACAATGCAGGATTAAAATTTAACAATTATCAGCTTTCCGTTAATCTAAACAACCCAGCTGTTAATTATACCCGTGCAATAAGTAAAGACAAGTATGATAGGTTGTGGTTTGGAACATTGTTTGAAGGGCTTTACGTGTATGATCCTCAAAATCAACAAGTAGTAAAGTCGATGCTAAGTAGAAAATCAGTTTTCTCATTAATAATAATCGATGATTCGCATTATTTGGTTGGGTGTACAGATGGTTTATATATTGTTAGTTATACTAATAACAGTTATGCCATCGACAAGCTTAACACAAATAATCAAATACAAGGACCAATTTTTTCGATTTCTAATAGAACAGATAAAATCTGGATTGGTACAGGAACTGGATTTGCAAGTTTCACATTATCATCTGATTTTAAGGCAACTCAAATTAAAAACTATAATATTCAACTGTTAGTTAATTCGAAATCTCAAAATACAATCCGAAAAGTAAAATATGACCAGAAAAGAAATTGTATTTGGATAGGTGGAGAAACCAGTGGTTTAATAAAAGCTACATTAGATAAGGATTATAATATCAGGGATTTTGTGTCGATAAATAAAACTTTTAATATAGGTTCAAATAACAATTATATAAGTGATATTTATATTGACAATGAAAAAAATTGTTGGGTAGCTTCGCGGGGTGGTCTTATTCAAATACAGTTTACTAAGTCCGATAAAGTTAGTAAAATTTCAATTTTTACAACTTACAATGGACTTCCAAGCAATCTCGTGCAATCTATCACAAGTGACAAGAATGGAAATTTATGGTTAGGCACAATTCGTGGACTTGTAAAATTGAATAAAAAATCACATGAAATTATCAATTATGATATTAACGATGGCATACAGGATTATGAGTTTTCTGAACATTCATCGTTTGTAGATGCTAATGGTACAATGTATTTTGGTGGAATAAATGGGGTATCCGAATTTTCGCCAAATAAAATGCGGTACGATAATTTCGTTGAACCAGTTGTTATTAGCGAAGTGATAATCAATGGAGAAAATGCAAAAAAACGCTTCATAAGCACAAGAAACGAAGTGCCAGCTTTAGCGTATAATGACAATAATATAAAATTTAATTTCATTTCCTTTAACTATATCAATCCGTTGAAATGTAAATATGCTTACAAACTTGAAGGGTATGATAAAGATTGGATTTATACCTCGGCAGAATTTAAAACAGCCGAATATTCAAATTTACCAAGTGGAAAATATGTATTTAAAGTAAAATCAACCAACGAAGATGGTATATGGAGTTCGAAATATACATCACTTAACTTCGAAATTTCACCTTCATTTTGGCTCTCATTTCCGGGTTTTCTATTCTATATTGTAGTACTTACTTTAATAGTTTTATTAGTATCATCAATAACCCAAAAACGAGTTAAGAAAAAGCATGAAGAATTACTGGAAAAACAATATCACGAACAAATTGAAAAAATAAATCAGTCAAAGTTACAGTTCTTCATCAATATTTCACATGAAATCAGAACCCCATTGACTTTAATTGTTTGCTCTATTGAGAAGCTTATTTCAAATTTAAATCTCAATAAAGAGCAAGAAAAGGAAACTGCAACGATTGATCGTAATGTCAATCGCATGTTGCAGTTAACCAACGAGCTATTGGAAATTCGGAAAATTGAAACGGGTAATTATCAGCTAAATGTCAAGAAAGATAATATTGTCAGTGTAATAAAAAATATTGTACAGGCCTTTGAATCGTTGGCTGAAAAACAGGAAATGAAATTATCCATTGATACATTCGACCCTGAAATTTTAATTTGGTTTGACGCTAATGCCCTTGAAAAGTCACTTAGTAATCTTATTTCAAATGCAATTAAGTATACTAAACGGAATGGAACCATACTGATAAAGTTAAGAATGTCAGCCAATAATGAATTCCTTGAGATTAGTGTAGTTGACAATGGTATTGGAATTGAACAAGAACAGTTGGCGAAAATATTTGACCGGTTTTACCAACATGGAGGGAATAAAGACTCATATGAAAATGGATTTGGTATAGGACTGCATCTAACCAAGAATTTAATTGAACTTCATAAAGGATCAATTACTGTAAACAGCGAAATAAATAAAGGTTCCGTATTTACAATAAGTTTACCGTTGAACGAGTCTGTTTATTCTGCCAATGATAAAGCCGATAAGGTAATTTGGAAAACTGACTTTAATGCAATATACTATGGTATAGAAAATCCTGAATCAGAAACTGAAGTAGAAGTTATATCTGCTGAAAACATAGAAGATGCTGATCCTGAAAAATTTACCATTCTCTACATAGATGATAACAAAGAACTTCTTGATAATATCGGTGATTATTTATCCGAAACTTATAATGTAATTACCGCTACGAATGGTAAAATTGGCTTTGAAAAAGCAACTCTTTTTCAACCTGATGTTATAATAAGTGACATTGTGATGCCGATAATGGATGGTTTTGAATTATGTAGTCTCATCAAAACAGACATTAATACTTCACATATTCCGGTTATCCTATTAACTGCCAGAGGCGATTCGGACAGCCAATATAAAGGTATCGAAATTGGTGCAGATTACTTTATCCCTAAACCATTTAATGTGAAACTTCTCACACTTACAATTAAAAACCTTATCGAATCGAGAGAAAAACTGAGAAAGCTATTTATTTCAAACCAGTATACAACTCCTAATGAAATTACTACAAACAATAGAGATGAACAGTTTATGGATAAGCTACTAAAATATGTTGAAGAACATATTGGTGAAGATGATTTGAGTATTAAATACATTGCCGATACTTTTGCCATGAGTCGCTCTACTTTCTTTAGAAAAATAAAAGCTATTACCGGTACTACCGGAAAAGAATTTATTGATTCAGTAAGACTTAAAAGAGCCGCCAGATTATTAATAGAAACTGACTTAAACATTTCCGAAATAGCGTATGACATTGGGCATTCTAATCCGCAATATTTTTCAAAATGGTTCAAGACATTTTATAAAATATCGCCAACAGAGTATATAGCTAAATATAAGAAATAAGTTTTAAGAAAGAGTTTGACTACTTAAAGTTGGTTTTTACAAATACCTCAACTATTGAGTTGGTTTTATTTTTGCGTATCGTCATTTTAACATTAAGAATATTTAATCAATCATTGAAAGTGAATATAATAATATAGTTGAGAATTACGAAATTTATAAACTCGTGATATAGACAAAATATTTACTTTTATCAAAAATTGAATTTTTATATTCCTACGATTTATACGAAAAACGGCTCACCCGTAAAAGTTGTGGACTAAGCGTATATTTTAGTTAATCTAAAGA
>CAZEEB010000132.1:0-6191 GCA_964511245.1 uncultured Paludibacter sp. | reverse complement strand
GGAAACAATATTAATTATATACTTGAAGATAAAAATGGTAGTATTTGGATTGCACTCTGGCACGATGGGCTATGTCGTTATAATTCCAAAAATGATACTTTCGAAAAGATGCCACCTATTGGAAAAGAAAATAACCCATTTACTATTTTTCAGGATAACGATGGGGTAATTTGGTTAGGTACATGGTCTGATGGATTATTTAGGTTTAAGTTGAAAACACCAGGCTCAATTCCTGAATATCAACAATATATTATCTCCGGTAATAACTCAAATGTTGAAAAAAATTATATTTACAGTATAACTCAGGATTTATTTTCCGGTGATTTATGGGTTTTATCACACTCCGGAGTAGATATTATTGCCGACCGTAAAAATGTCAGCTTTCAGCATCTAAATGTATTAGCCATTTTTGAAAATGCCAGTAATTACCTGAATCATCTTTATCGAGACCGGCAGGGTAATATCTGGTTGGCAACATGGAATGATGGTGTTTATTTGGCAAATCTTCATAAACCTCTTGTTAATTCAAACCCCTTAAATGAAGTTAAAAGAAACAATGGCTATGTGGATGTAAATGCTATTATTGAGAATAACAATAAGATATGGCTTGGCTTACGGAATTTTGGCGTGTATGTTGTCGACAAACAAAAAAACAATTCCCTGCAAGGTCTGATGCCTGCCAATCAAAAAATAATGCGGAGTTGTATACGCTGTTTTAGTCAGGATAAAACATTCAACTATATTTGGATTGGTGGCAACAATTATTTTGCAAAATATAACCTGAAGACCAATCAGGTGGAAGAAATGACAGATCGGCTTGTCCAACTTATAGGAAAGGGACATTCTGATATATCCGCCATTTTCACTGACTCTAAAAACAATAAATGGGTAGCTACTCGTAAAGGAATTGTGAAAATTAATCCAGGCAATGAAATGCAACTAATCAATGCCGTTTATAATAACGTACAATCCATTACTGAAGACAACAATGGCAATATTTGGGGTGGTTCAGCCAGCAAGGGGATGTTTAAGATTAGTCAGACCAGGGATGGAAAATATCATTTTAATGAATACAGTATAAAAAACAATAAAATTAACAGTGATGAAATTAACACCATCTTTGTAAATCATAATGCTGAAATATGGGTAGGCACTAATAATGGTGGTTTGAATAAGTATTCGGCAGCAGATGATAAATTCATTTGTCAGAATGAACATTATAAAATATTCGACGAAGATATAAAATCTATTATTGAGGATAATTATGGCATGCTTTGGATAAGCGTAAACAATAAAATCATCAAAATTGATACAAAACATAAAAGTTCCATTCAGTTTTCATCAAATGATATTGCTGAGCCAAACTATTTTAAACCCGGTGCCACTTTTAAAGATAGTGAAGGAAAACTATATTTTGGGGGCGGCAATGGTTATAACTATTTAGTTCCTGATATTAAACGCTACAAAACAACACCAAACAATATTTCAATTTCAGATATTCAGGTAAACAATAAATCCATTTTTCAAAATGATTTAAATGTAAAATATAATCCAACAGACGAAATACTTACGCTAAATTATCATCAACGCAATATCAGTTTTGAGTTCTCTGCACTGAATTTCAACTCTCCTACCAACATAAATTATGCTTATAAATTATCCGGTGTGGATCAGGACTGGGTCTATGTGGATGGTAAGCGCAGGTATGTGAATTACAACAATCTCACAAGAGGCAACTATGTTTTTGAAGTAAAATCGACAGATGAAAATGGGGTTTGGCTCACTAAAGTTTGTAAACTTCAAGTGAGAGTTGAACCTGCACCCTACGAAACCTGGTGGGCTTATTTAGTCTATTTCATTATAATTAGCAGTATTTTAGTCCTCGTTTACCGCACAGTGACAAATCGTATCCGACTAAGAAGAGATTTGATTATTTCGAAAATCAGACAGGAAAAAACCGAAGAACTAACTCAGATTAAGCTAAGATATTTTACCAATATCTCACACGAGTTATTAACTCCGCTTACCATAATATCATGCTTAATTGATGATTTTCATCAGAATTTTCCCAATAAATTTAAGCAGTACAGTATTATGAAATCTAATATTACACGGCTCAAAAGACTCCTTCAACAGATTCTTGATTTCAGAAAAGTGGAAAGTGGAAATATGAAACTTAATGTAAGCCGCGGTGATTTGCGAGCTTTTATTCAAGAGAATTGTGGAAATAATTTCGACCCACTCGCAAAAGAGAAAAATATTAGCTTTAGCATCACCGGATTAACAGAATTATCCGCTTTTTTCGATGCTGATAAAGTTGATAAAATATTGTTTAATATCTTGTCGAATGCATTTAAATACACTCAAGAAAAGGGAACAGTTGAATTGAATATTCAATCAGTAATTAAAAACAATATTCAATATGCCAAGATATTTGTAAATGATACCGGCTCTGGAATTGAACCCGAACGACTGGCTTATATATTTGATCGTTTTTATGGAAATGATACTCGCTACGACTCAAATGGTATTGGTCTTTCATTGACAAAGGAGTTGGTTGAAATTCATAAAGGTACTATATCTGTGGAAAGTCAGGTAAATGTGGGTACTTGTTTTGTGCTGGAACTTCCAATTGACGGCAGTTTTTATACCGAACAGGAAATAGTAGAAAAAGTTGAAAAAAGCAAAATGGAGGCTGAAACATTAATTGCCCTGAATGAAGAAGGCGATTCGAGTGTGGTTATTCCTGAGAAAAATATTATAAGTAAAAGCAATAAAACAGTATTAATAGTTGAAGATAATCCGGATTTATTGATGGTACTGTCCGGTTCATTATCCAGATTTTATTCAGTAATTCAAGCAACAAATGGAGAAGAAGCACTCACAAAACTCAATGAAATTGAGATTGATTTGGTGGTAAGTGATGTAATGATGCCGGTAATGGATGGGTTAACACTGTGCAAGAAAATTAAGGATGATTTTAATATTTCTCATACACCGGTTTTATTACTCACTGCCAAAAATCAGATTGAAGACAGGATAGATTCATATAATGCCGGAGCGGATGCTTATATTTCCAAACCCTTCGAGATGGATGTGTTAATAGCCCGCTTAAGTAGTTTACTTTTCAATAAGCAAAAACGAAATCAGGAATTCCAGTCTTCACTTAGTATTCATCCTAAAAATTACGAAAATAATTCAATTGACGGACAGTTTCTAAAGGATGCAATAAAAATTGTTGAAGATAATTTGGCAAATTTTGATTTTACTCATGAGCAATTAATTGATGCGATGAACACATCCAAATCAACTCTTTATCGAAAAATTAAATCTTTGACAGGACTATCTCCAAGCGATTTCGTTCGGAATATCAGACTTAAACATGCCTGCTTAATGCTCAAAGGAGATATAGGAAATATCTCTGACATTGCCTATGCAGTGGGTTTCAACGATCCTAAATATTTTAGCACTTGCTTTAAATCTGAGTTTGGACTAACTCCCCGTGAATTTGTCAAAAAGAAAAAACCCGACATGCCTGATGAAACAAAAGAGCGAAATGATACAGAAAATTCATAAAAAACAGAAGAAAAAGGATTGATTCATACGCTGAACAGTCCTTTTTTTAGTAAATAGCTTGTAGTCAGATTGTTAATTGGAATGCTAAAACGAATTGAATGAATATAATTCAAACCAATTTGAGCCCAAATTGGAATTCACTCTGTTTTCAACAGCCTATCTTTGCAGCATACAAAATTTCATTTTCTGTGTGAAGAAATACCTTTATACTTAAATCTGAAAAAATGTATATAACCGAAGAATATTAATATAATGAAACGAGTCAAGCTAAAGCAAGACGAGTTCCATACGACAACTAAAGAAACAATTCATCGTATGAAAATTAATTCACGTTTTGTAACATCATTGTTATTGTTTTTGCTGTTTTCAGCATTGGTTTCTGCTCAAAAACTGACTGAAATAAAAGGGAAAGTAGTTGATTCATCTGGGAATCCTTTGATTGGAGTAAATGTTATGGTAAAGGGAACTGCCATTGGTACCGTTACAAATAACGATGGCAATTTCGCAATTAAATCCCTCAAAGAAGGTTCTATTCTTTCAATTTCTTATTTAGGTTACACTACTCAAGAGTTGACAATTAAAACAGGAAAATTTCTGAGCATTGAATTGAAGGAAAACGAGCGTAGCTTATCGGAGGTTCAGGTAATCGGATACGGTCAGAAGAAAAAAGTGACTATGACCGGAGCTGTTGCTTCTATTGGTACACTGGAGTTGCTCAAATCGCCGGCTCCCAATGTAGGAAATATTTTAGCAGGTAATCTGAGTGGAGTTTCATCCATTCAGTACTCAGGTCAACCCGGTGCTGATAATCCCGAAATTTATGTACGTGGTATAGGTTCATTAAGTACTGCCAACTCAACACCACTTATTTTAGTTGATGGTGTTGAGCGAAGCTTTTTCAACATGGACCCAAATGAAATTGAGAGTGTAAGTGTACTGAAAGACGCATCTGCTACCGCTGTTTTTGGGGTTAGAGGTGCCAATGGTGTAATTTTGGTAACAACCCGAAGGGGAATGGAAGGACAAGCCAAGGTAAGTGTGACGAGCTCTTATGGCACACAGGTACCAACTCGTATGGTGAAAATGGCTGATGCAAATGAATGGGTAAGTTTTTATCAAGAAGCTTTGAAAAACGATGGAAAAGCTCCCGCTTATACTGATGCTGCCATTGAAGCCATCCGCACTGGAAGTAATCCGATTCTTTATCCGAATGTGGACTGGTTGAAATTACTTTTAAAGGAATCCGCACCACAAAGTCAAACCAATATAAATATTGCTGGAGGTACAAAACGGGTACGTTATTTTACATCCCTTGGTTCCTTGCGTCAGGATGGCTTGTTCAAAAATTACGACGAACGCTATAATGGTAACTATTTTTTTAATAGATATAATTACCGCACCAACTTGGATGTTGATTTTTCAAACACCACCTTTATGAAAATAAATTTAGGAGGAAGTAACGAAGAGCGCAATCAGGCTAATGTGGATGATCAAACACAATTATTCCGCTATATTTATTGGGCAAATCCACTTTCCGGAGCTGGAATCGTGGATGGGAAATACATTACTGCAAATCGATTATATAATCCTGTGGCTGGAAACGATGGTCTTAGTTCTTATTACGGCAAAGGATTTAACAATACAGTTCGGAATGTTTTGAATATCGATGTTGAACTCAAACAAAAACTTGACTTTGTTACGAAAGGACTCTCATTTCGTATTAAAGGTGCCTATAACAGCACATACGATCACACAAAATGGAGGTCTACCTCTATAGAAAGCTACACCCCGTGGCTAAAAAAAGATCTTACCTGGCTTAGCAATATACCCACATCCCAACTGAATGATGTTGTACTTGTAAAAAATGCTGATGATGGGGTATTAAGTTACAGCGAAGGTTTCTCAAAAGCACGAAACTGGTACACTGAAGCAAGTTTTGATTATGCAAGGGATTTTGGGAATCATCATGTCACAGCCTTGCTATTGTACAACCAGTCACGTAGTTACTACCCGGCTTCTTATACCGAAATTCCTACCGGATATGTTGGATTAGTAGGACGGGTAACATACGATTATAAAACTCGTTATTTGTTGGATGTGAACATGGGTTACAATGGGTCTGAAAATTTTCCTACTGATCCTAAATTACGTTTTGGTCTTTTCCCGTCCATATCCGGAGGTTGGATTCTTTCAGAAGAAAATTTTATGAAAAATCAGAAAATTATTGATTTCCTGAAATTGAGAGCTTCTTATGGTATGGTGGGTAATGATAAAGCCATTGGTGGTTATCGGTTCTTATATTTACCGGATACTTATACTTCCGGATCAACAGGTTATAATTTCGGGGTGAATATTGCTACAAACACTCCGGGTATTGCAGAAGGTAAAATTGGTAATCCGGATATAACCTGGGAAACCTCGTACAAGCAGAATTATGGTGTTGATATGGCTTTTTTAAAAAACAGATTGACACTAACTATGGATGTATTTTTCGAACATCGAATCGGAATTCTGGCAACCAGTAATTCTTCTCCGGGATACAACGCTTTGAACCTTCCGGTGTTGAATTTAGGTAAGGTAGACAATGGCGGAACAGAGCTTAGCCTTAAATGGAG
>CAZEEB010000131.1:0-6211 GCA_964511245.1 uncultured Paludibacter sp. | reverse complement strand
TTATTGTTCTTTTCATAAATTTACTTCGTGTTATTTAATCGTTTCACTCTTGATATTTGTTCGCTTCTATTACTCACTTCGTTCGTGTTATTAACATCGTTTTATTTAATTCGTGATATTTACTTCGTTTTATTAACTTTGTGATATTTATCTGTCGGCGAAGCCAAATAACAATTAATATCAGCAAAGCGAATAACGCCTGAATGGTAAATAACGCAGCAGGCAAATATCACGAACGAAGTGAGTAAATATGAGCGATGCGTATTATTTAATCATTGTCAATAGCATTTTAAAGCGTTCAGAAGCATTTAAAGCATGACGAACATTGGCTGGCAAAATAATGCTTTCACCTGGATTTAACTGGAATGAATTACCGTTGATAACTACCTCGCCAATACCGTCAAGAACCTGTACAATAGCCTCAAACGGTGCGGTATGTTCACTCAGGAATTCTCCTTTATCAAAAGCAAACAGTGTGACATTGCCTTTTTCGTTGCGAATAATGATTTTGCTTACTACCGAACCTTCTGCATATTGCACTTTTTCGGTCATGCTGAATTTCTCAGCGCTTGGGAATGCCTTATTTTCCATTTTGGGTTGAAATTTAAATTGGTTCATGATTTTGAGTTTGTAGCTGTTTTATTTTGTACTTTTGTTGGGATTTGTTATTTTAAGCAGCAAAAATACTACAATCGAAACTTGCATAGTGTAACATCTGTTACATATACCAAATTAATTGATCTTTTATGAAAAATAATAATCCGGATTGGATTGATTTTAGTCAATTTGACCAAAATATCGAGCTTTTTCCAGCTGATATGATTTACAGCATTCACACTTACCGGAAAAATGAACTTATTTTTCGTCAGGGAGATGTGTGTGAAGCTTTGCACATTCTGATTCAGGGTTCGGTAAAAACGGAAATGATTACTGAAAATGGCAATCTGCTTGGTATTGAGACAATTAAAGCTCCGCGACCACTTGCTCCCGCCTTTTTATTTTCTGACAATAATTGCTTTCCAGTTGATGTTAGGGCACTCGAAGATATTGAAGTTTTGCGAATGCATAAAAACGAAGTACTTAAACTAATGACTTCGCAACCCGATTTCATGAAGCAATTCCTTACTTACAATGCCAACCGTACTCAGTTTCTAATTAATAGATTAAAACTGCTCTCAATTAAAACTATAAAAGGAAAAATAGCCTATTTTTTAATTGAAAAATATGCAGAACTAGGATTGAAGTTTGAAATAAATAAAAATCAAACTGAATTGGCAGCAATTTTTGGAGTAACACGTCCTTCATTGGCTCGAAGTTTATCTGAGTTAATTCAGGATGAAATTTTAATTGTAAATAAGAAAAAATTTACAATACTTAAAATAAAAGAGTTGCAAAATCTTTTGAATTAAAAATTAAAGTGAGAAACTAATATAATAATCATCTTATATTTAATAGTTTATGTATTTGAAGTGAAAGCCTCCAATTTGAATTGTTTTTTATTAAATTAACAACATAGTTAATATTCTCTTGATTCATATCAAATCGTTTTTTAATTTCACCTAAAAATATTGGACTTACAAAATAATTATCAGCAGTTGGAAGTTCTGAAATATCTGGTAAGGTATCACCTAGTCCGATTGGATATCTAAATTCGTTAACGTGTTTAAAATTTTTCCTTAAAATTTCAGTACTTACCTTTGGGCTACATGAAATGTATTGAATCAGGCTTGGAACAGGATTTGAACCGTTGGTTTCGATGCAATTTATAAAATCAGAAAAATGATCTAATATTTCGTCTGTCAATTGAAGAGTAGGTTCACCACCAGTCCAAATTATAAGTTTAGTTGAAAAATCACTTGAACTTGACAAAGATTTAACCTTTTCAAGCACTTGATTTACAGTTAAGTTCGTTCCAAAAGTCCAATCAGTATCGCAGTACCAGCAATTCTTATTGCAATTCGAAAGTCGAACAAAAATAGCCGATTTTCCAGTGTTTGCACCTTCACCCTGAATGGAATGAAAAATCTCTACAACTTTGAGTGTTTTTTCTAATACCGAATTACTCCTCATACCTGCAGTTTGTTTTGGGAGTCTCACTCATTTCTACAGCAAAAAGAAGAGGAAATTGAGGTTTAAATTTTTTATAAATATAACAACTCATATTTTCTACAGACGTCTGAAAATCAAATACTTCATTTAAATTTCGATGATCAAGCACTGAATCAATCCAATCCGAAATTGGTTTTAAATCGTTATAATCCTGAACAAAACCCTCTGGATTTAGTTCGTCATTTTTCAAAAATACTTTGATTTGGTAATTATGGCCATGCATTCGCGAACATGGATGTCCTATTGTAAGATTATATAATTGGTGACTAGCCGAAAATTGAAATTCTTTACTGATAATATACATTTTATAACTATTTGTTTTTGTGCTACAAATTTACCAATTTATTATTGACATTAAGCCGCCGCTATAATGTTTTTTTTAAAATATTCTTAGAACAAACTTATCAATAACGCAATATTGAGTACAGTTACAATTATACCAAAGAAATAAAGTAAAAACTTTGAAAAAATTGTATTTTTGTATTTACCCATTACTTTTTCCGATGAAGTAAGATAAACTTGTAAAAAAATAGTAAATGGAAGCTGAATACTCAAAATCATTTGTGAAATAATTAATCCTTGAAAAGGGTTGGTAATGAGAAGAATAATAGCAAAGGCAATAAAAAGTGAAAGTGCCACTCCAACTCTGGAATGGTTATCTTTAATGTCGTATGGTTCTTTATACATGCCTGCAAAAATAGTACCGGCAGCCATTCCTGAGGTAATTGTAGAAGCAATACCAGAAAATAATAAAGCTACAGCAAATACTATGGCTGCATTACTACCCAAAAGTGGAGTTAAAAGGTGATTGGCTTGCTGTAGTTCATTTACAGGAGTTTTCGTTTTGAAAAATGTGGCAGCTGCGAGCAAAATCATTGCACTATTTATTGCCCATCCCACTAACATTGAAACTAAAGTGTCCAAAAATTCATAGCGTAACTGCTTCTTTATCACTACTTCATCCTGTAAATTCCATTGACGGCTTTGAATGATTTCAGAATGTAAAAATAAGTTGTGAGGCATAACTACTGCTCCTAAAACACTCATTATTACAAGCATAGAACCTTTTGGAAATGAAGGTGTTACCCAACCCGAAACCGCACTATTCCAATCAATATTGATCAATGAAAGTTCGTATAAAAATGATAATCCGATAACCGAAACAAATGCAATTATCCATTTTTCCATAATTTTGTATGAATTTGTGTACAACATTATCAATACAAAAATGGTTACAAGCAAGGCACCTGCCCGAATTGGAATTTGAAATATCATTTCCAATGCGATGGCACCACCCAAAATTTCGGCCAGCGAAGTAGAAATTGATGCTAGCATTGCCGATGTCAATAAAAATTTGGAATAATTTGGTTTGAGATAAATTGTTGTAGCCTCTGAAAGACAAAGTCCGGTTGCAATTCCAAGGTGTGCCACATTATGCTGTAACATAATAAGCATTACGGTTGACAAAGTTACCATCCACAGCAAAGAATATCCAAATTGAGCTCCGGCCGCTAAATTAGATGCCCAATTGCCCGGATCAATAAATCCAACTGTAACCAACAAACCCGGACCTATAAATTTAAAAATATCTAAACCACCATATTTTGGCTTATAAGTCTTATTATCAATGTTTTTGAATAAGTCGAACATCTCTATTTTTTGATTTTATTAATTTTTTATTATAAAAAACAAATGAATTTAAGATAAAATTCTTAATTCAAAACTAAATTATCCTGTAATTATAACAATTTAAACTAAAGCTAGTTCATTAATTATCAAATAGTGTAAAGTTTTGAAAATATAAATTTTAAAATTATCTTTGCTAATAAAAAAAAGAAATTTATAAACTATCATAATCAATAAGATTGATTAAAATTAAGAAACTATTTAATACAAAAAACTATGTTAATAATCGCTATTTCATTTATATTTTTAGCATGTATATTCTACAGTGTTGGTGTTTGGTCTGAAAAAATTTCAAAGCGCTTAAAAAGTTGGCATGTAATCGTTTTTTGGTTGGGATTAACTTGCGATACAATTGGTACAGGTGCAATGGGCAAATTAGCAGGTTCATTAATTCAATTTAATATTCATGGTATTACCGGATTAGCAGCCATTATATTAATGTTATTTCATGCATTTTGGTCTACAATTGTACTAATAAAAAATAACGAGAAAATGATTTTACAATTTCACAAATTCAGTTTTGTAGTTTGGTTAATATGGCTCATTCCTATGCTTTCAGGTATGATTTTGGGTTCAAATGTTTGATATCACTACCAATTTAATATTACTTTACCACTATTACCACTTTCCATCACATCAAAACCTTTTTGGAAATCATCAATTTCAAATCTATGAGTTATAACGGGCGTCAAATCGATACCGGTTATAAGCATTTGTTCCATTTGATACCAGGTTTCCCACATTTCTCTACCGTATATTCCTTTCAAAGTCAGAGCTTTAAATATTATTTTATCCCACTGTACGGAGGTAGAATTTGGTAAAATTCCCAACAAAGCAATTTTTGAACCATTATACATATTTTCTATCATGCTTTCAAAGGCTAAAGGAGAACCAGACATTTCAAGACCTATATCAAATCCATGCATATTAAGCTGTTTTATTGCAGCTTCGATGGTTTCTCCTTTTTGTGGATTGACAGTAAGTGTTGCACCCATTTTTTTTGCAATTTTCAACCTATAATCACTCAAATCGGAAACGACAATATTGCGAGCACCTGCAAATTTACAAATTGCCGTTGCCATTGTTCCAATCAGTCCTGCTCCGGTTATAAGCACATCTTCGCCAATCATTGGAAATGACAAAGCTGTGTGCGTAGCATTGCCAAACGGATCCATAATAGCAGCAATTTCGTCAGGAATTCGAGCATCCAAATGTACCACATTTTCGGCCGGAAGCGACAGATATTCGGCAAAAGCACCATCGCGGTTCACTCCTACACCCACCGTATTTTCGCAAACATGTAATTTACCTCGTCTACAATTTCGGCAATGACCACAAGCAATATGCCCCTCACCGGTTACGCGGTCGCCAATGTGAATATTTTTCACACCACGCCCTTTTTCCATCACTTCGCCCACATATTCGTGCCCAATGGTCATGGGAGTTTTTATGGTACGTTGTGACCATTCGTCCCATTTATATATATGTAAATCGGTTCCACAGATAGCTGTTTTTTTTATTTTAATCAGTACATCGTTTATGCCAAGCCGTGGTATTGGAATATCTTCCATCCAAATTCCTTTTTCGGGATGAAGTTTTACAAGTGCTTTCATGTTTAAATTGATTAGTTTATTGGTTCGTTAATTTTTAAGCACGTTAAGTTCTCTACCCACTTTTTTAAATGCGGCAATACATTTATCTAACTGTTCGGTTTCATGTGCTGCCGAAATTTGTACGCGAATGCGAGCTTGATCCTTTGGCACAACCGGAAAATAAAAACCTGTAACATAAATTCCTTCATGGAGTAAGCGAGAAGCCATTTCCTGCGAAAGTTTAGCTTCATAAAGCATCACAGCACAAATTGCAGATTCAGTTGGTTTTATATCAAAACCTGTTGATTTCATTCGTTCAACAAAATAATTGGTATTTTTATGAAGTTTTTCCTGAAGTTCATTTGTTTGATCCAACATTTCGAACATTTTAAGTCCAGCTGCAGCTACCATGGGTGGAATAGAATTGGAAAATAAATAAGGGCGTGAACGTTGACGAAGCAAATCTATTATTTCTTTTTTACCGGTGGTAAATCCACCTATTGCTCCACCAAATGCTTTTCCAAGAGTGCCTGTTATGATTTCAATTTTTCCTTGCAAATTATAGCGTTCAGTTAATCCGCGCCCTGTTTTACCAACTACACCAGCCGAATGTGATTCATCAAGCATTACCATAGCATTGTATTTTTCAGCCAAAGCATAAATTCTATCAAGTGGTGCCACATTTCCATCCATCGAAAATACACCATCAGTTACAATTAATCGAAACCGCTTTGCCTGAGCCGTTTTTAATTGTGATTCCAAATCGTCCATATCGGCATTTGCATACCGATAGCGCTGAGCTTTGCACAGCCTCACACCATCAA
>CAZEEB010000130.1:0-6220 GCA_964511245.1 uncultured Paludibacter sp. | reverse complement strand
CTTTGCACCCTCAAAATATTTGCACCCGTTATTCAGCTTTGAGAAAACCTGAATAAAATTAAACCAAATGGAATGTAAATATCTAAATTTTAGATATAAGTAAATTATGGGAAATATTGTAGCAATTGTAGGTCGACCCAATGTCGGAAAATCAACACTTTTTAATCGCTTAACCAAAAGCAGAAGAGCGATAGTAAATGATGAAGCAGGTACCACACGCGACCGCCAATATGGCAAATGCGAATGGGAAGGGCGTGAGTTTTCGGTAATTGATACCGGAGGCTGGGTTATTAATTCGTCGGATGTTTTTGAAGATGAAATAAAACGACATGTTGTGTTGGCTATTGAAGAAGCTGATGTTATTTTGTTTTTAGTGGATGTGCAAAATGGTATTACTGATTACGATTTGGAAGTAGCACAGATATTACGTGGTCATACAAAACCCGTTTTATTGGTTTCAAACAAGGCTGACACTTTTGAGTGGCAATTTCAATCGGCTGAATTTTATAAATTAGGACTGGGAGAGCCCTATTTGATTTCGGCTATTAATGGACTTGGAACTGGCGAATTTTTGGATAAATTGTTGACTTATTTTAAACCTGATTTTTCGGAAGATGTTGACGACGAATTGCCTCGCTTTGCTGTTGTGGGAAGGCCTAATGCAGGAAAATCATCAATTGTGAATGCATTTATAGGCGAAGAACGAACCATAGTTACTGATATTGCAGGTACAACACGTGATTCAATTTATACCCGGTTTAATAAATTTGGATACGATTTTTATTTAGTGGATACAGCCGGGATTCGAAAAAAAGCCAAAGTTAATGAAGATTTAGAGTATTATTCGGTGGTTCGTTCCATTCGCGCTATCGAAAATTGTGATGTATGCATACTTATGATTGATGCTACACGTGGCTTGGAAAGTCAAGACCTAAATATCTTTTCATTGATTCAAAAAAACAAAAAAGGCTTGGTCATTTGTGTTAATAAATGGGATTTGATTGAAAATAAAGAATCCAATGATATTAAAGAATTTGAAAAGAAAATTCGCGAACGCTTAGCGCCTTTTGTAGATTTTCCAATAATATTTACATCGGCTGTAACCAAACAACGCATACTTAAAGTACTCGAAACAGCTGTAGAAGTATATGTCAACAAACAGCGTAAGGTTCCAACAGCAAAGTTGAATGAATACATGTTGCCAGCCATTGAGAATTATCCTCCTCCGGCTTTAAAAGGCAAGTTTATACGTATTAAATATGTAACACAATTGCCAAATACTCAGATACCTACATTTCTGTTTTTTGCCAATCTACCTCAATACGTTAAAGACCCTTATCGTCGGTTTCTTGAAAATAAAATTCGAGCAAAATACGAATTTAGCGGCACACCGATACAGATATTCATTCGTCAGAAATAAAAATGGAGCAATTTTGCTCCTTTTTTTATTTCATCAATCTAATGAATTAAAACCCACTGTAAACAACTTTTAATCTCATTGGCGAAGTGCTATTACTGCCGCTCCGCAGAGTGGCTGCACTCATCAGAAACTGTTGTTTAACAGAATTTATCGATGTAGTACCACTCGAATTTGTGGTTGAACCTACTGCTACTGGTATCAATCGAAAGTTTAATTCAGAATCAGTACCCTTCAATTCATTAGCTATAAGTTTACTTACATTAAATGAATAATAATGATCATATACATTGCTTGTTCCGGCACGAAGTGAAGTTGTATACTGAGCTAATACAGAGCTAGTTTCAGTTGGCAATTCTTTATTGTTAAAAAAGTTTTGAATTTCAGATTCTTTAATAAGCAATACATATTTTACGATAGGATGTAATATCGTGTCTTGTTCGGTTTCATCAACTTCAACCCTAAGTGTTGCGCTATTTATAGTTAACGTTTTCCCCGGAACTGCTTTCTTTAATTTGTTTCTTACATTATCTAACGATAATTTTACCCCTGTATGCAAATTAGCCGGTGACGACATGTAGTTTAATTGACTGTTATTTAGTGAAATAGAGCCTCTGTTAGGATGTTGAATTCTATTTACCTGACGCACCCATCCATTCGCCGGAAATGGAATCTTATCTTTTACAGTAGCAATAGAATCGCCTCCAGCAATATTCTTAGTTTTGTAATTGGAATGATAATAATAAATCATATTTATCGATCCGATATTGAGTAGTGTAGAAGCTCCAAACTGTGTGCTAATATACATTCCACCAAAATACTTGCTGAAAATATTATCCGAAGTATAATGAGTTTCATTTCGCAGTCCTTTTACAAACACGCTGTTGGTATCAAGCCTGAATTCAATTGATTTAGTGGCACTTGAATTGGCACCGGCACTAATTATCCGTTCGCCAAGTTTGTTGGAAAGTGATGAATAATTGAGCGGATTGAGATTAGATGGATAAATTCCGGAATAAATAAAGGTACTTTTATCCATTTCATAAATGTTAATATCCAACGATTCGGTGGTACTGCCAAAACAGCTGTTGTAAAATAAAATTATTTTAGCTGAATCTACTTTAGCATTTGGTGGAAATTTAAAACCTTCGGGACAATTAACTTGAGCCAAAATATCAGCTGTAGTAGTCCCAAATTTAGGATCGTAAAAACTACCGAGCAAAAACGAATCGGGCTTTGATATTATTGAATCTACCACTATAGTTTTACTTGATAAATGAAATGTATCTGCACCTACTGAAATTAAGTCAGATTGCGACTGAAGTCCTTTACCTAAATCGGAAAAGTTATCCGTACACGAAGTAATTGTGAAAAAGCTTACTAAAAGAATTAAAATTAGGGGATAAGATTTCATCTGTTTGTAATTGTTTTTTTTATTGTCGGATGGAACTCGCAAAACTAAATTTAAACATTAGCCTATGGCTCAAAAATTGTTTGAATTTTGTTATGTTCGTTTCATGTAATTTCAAAAAATAAAGTTGACTAATTGGATGTTTAAAACATTAAATATTATCGTAGAAATTTACATAATTATCAGCGTAGTCTTCATCGGCAGAATAAGGCAAAAATTTTAACTTTTTAGATGTCACATAATTAAGTACTTCTTCATTTACTTTTGGACTTGATTGAATAACCGCATCGGAATAATCAATGGCAAGCTTTGATAGCGCCACAAAATCTATTACTTTGTCTTTTACTTGTACCAAATGGCGTTTTTCTATTCCTTCCAACAGCAGTCGTTCGGAAAACAAGCTCCGGAAAGGCTTTTTAAACTCATCGGCAAAAAGTGAATACACAACTTTTGAATGTTTAAAAAACGGATCATCATTGTATGCTTTTTTAATATATAATGGCGCTAAAGCAGTCATCCATCCCTGACAATGTATTACGTCAGGCGTCCAACGAAGTTTTTTTACCGTTTCCATCACGCCACGAACAAAGAAAATTGTACGTTCATCATTATCATCAAATTCCACATCATTTTCATCGGCAATTGTGTTTTTTCGATGAAAATAATCCTCATTATCAATAAAATAAACCTGCATACGGGCAGATTGAATGGAAGCAACCTTTATGATTAACGGATGATCCGTGTCGTCTATTATTAAGTTCATCCCCGACAATCGAATCACTTCGTGAAGTTGATTTCGACGCTCATTAACTGCACCAAATTTTGGCATAAAAGTTCGTGTTTCTCGTCCACGGTCTTGTACAGCTTGAGGCAAGTATCTTCCCATATTAGATAATTCAGATTCAGGTAAATACGGAAATATCTCTTGCGAAATATACAACACTTTAGTAACTTTTTGTTTCATGCTCTTCTATTCAGTGCTTTAATGAAAACTTTTCGGAATGCAAAGATATATAAAAAAAATTGGAATTAAACAAGCCCTAAAGCATTGAATGTTAAGCTGACTTAGATAGATTTGATTTAATATAAAAGGTATAAACATTCAAAAAATAGGTATATGCCTAATATACAATTAATTAGAATGAGTTTATGTGTGAATATTTAATTTACAACCGTGAGCTATTTATAGAAGTTTAACCATGAAATAAACCACCGAATTATTATTCTATTTATGTTAATTGGAGTATAAACAGCTATTACTTTATCTCTAAAAATACATGTAGGGCAGATATGCCATCAGTTAATGAATGAATATACAAATAAGTTTTAGTACTTTTGTACCCTATTCGTATTTTAATAATTCGCTGTAATCAGCATTCAAATTTCCAATTTTATAGGGCATGGAAATAATATATCAAAAAGCCAGAATGGAGGCTGAAATTGCTGCATTAAAAACGACCGGAATGTCTATTGGTTTTGTTCCAACCATGGGTGCATTGCACGATGGGCATTTGGCACTAGTTTCGCAAGCGGTGGCTGAAAACGATAGTTGTATTGTCAGTATTTTTGTGAATCCTACGCAATTCAATAATGCTACCGATCTTGAAAAATACCCCCGTGACCTAAGCCACGATGCAGCAATGTTAGAAAGAGCAGGTTGTAAAATTCTTTTTGCTCCAATGTCGGACGAAATTTATACGGAAACTGAAATAAAAGCTCGTTTTGAATTCGATTTTGGAGGGCTGGATAAGGTAATGGAAGGAAAATTCCGCCCCGGTCATTTCAATGGAGTAGTTCAAATTGTGAGTAAATTGTTCAGTTTGATACAGCCGAACAAAGCCTATTTCGGAGAAAAAGATTATCAGCAATTAGCCATCATTCACAGAATGAATGAGTTGTTTAATTACAATGTGGAAATAGTTGATTGTCCCATAATTCGTGAGGCTGATGGCTTGGCCATGAGCAGCAGAAATCAACGTTTATCTTTTGAACAACGGAAAAATGCAGCCAAAATATCCGAAGTTCTGTTTGAAAGTCGTAACTTTGCAGCTCAAATTAAAATTTCAGAACTCACAGACTGGGTTATTGGCCGCATAAACAAAGTTGACGGTTTAAATGTTGAATACTTCGACATTGTGAATGCTAAGACTTTGCAAACCATACAATCGTGGAATGAACCTTCAATGGCTTGTATAGCAGTGTTTTGTGGAGAAGTTAGACTCATTGATAATATTAAATACTAACAATGGTTGAGAATCAATATTTGAAAGTAAATCAAAAAGAAATCTTAACTTTCAACTTAAAATTATGTATGTACACGTTGTAAAGTCAAAAATCCATCGCGTCTCAGTTACTGAAGCCAATTTAAACTATATCGGTAGTATTACCATTGATGAAGATTTGATGGATGCTGCCAATGTAATTGCCAATGAGAAAGTGAGTATTGTTAACAATAATAATGGCGAGCGATTGGAAACCTATGTAATTCCCGGTAAACGTGGCTCGGGCGTAATTTGCCTGAATGGTGCCGCAGCCCGTAAAGTTCAGCCAGGCGATATTATTATCATTATGGCCTATGCAATGATGGATTTTGAAGAAGCAAAAACATTTAAACCTGCCATTATTTTTCCGGATACTGCTACTAATCGCATTATTTAAGCCTGATTAATTGACACATGAAAGTCGTAATTATTAAATACAATGCAGGAAATATTCGTTCGGTGCTTTTTGCCTTGGATCGGATTGGTGTTAATGCAATTGTTACTGATGATCATGACGAAATTCGATCGGCCGACAGGGTTATTTTTCCTGGTGTTGGCGAAGCTTCATCGGCAATGAAATACCTGAGTGAAAAAGGATTAGACAAACTAATTTGTTCGCTCACGCAACCAGTATTGGGAATATGCCTCGGAATGCAACTTATGTGTGCATATTCTGAGGAAAACAATACTCAATGTTTGGGGATTTTTGACCAACAAGTTAAACTTTTTCCTCAAAGTGGATTAAAAGTTCCACAAATTGGTTGGAATAATATCGGTGCATTAAAGTCAACATTATTCAAGGATGTAGCCGAAAATGCATATATGTATTTTGTCCACAGTTATTTTGTTGAAAATTGCGAAAATGCCATATCAAAAACGGATTATGTGATAGAATACAGTTCGGCAATACAAAAAAACAACTTTTCGGCAGTTCAGTTTCATCCCGAGAAATCAGGACTAGAGGGGCAAAAAATTCTCCAAAATTTTATCAATCAAGCCTAAATGACCTTTGAGATTCAACAAACCGACCTAAAAAGCAAAGCTCGTGCAGGCAGAATTACAACAGATCATGGCGTTATCGAAACGCCTATTTTTATGCCTGTGGGTACTGTTGCATCTGTTAAAGCGGTG
>CAZEEB010000129.1:0-6226 GCA_964511245.1 uncultured Paludibacter sp. | reverse complement strand
CCTATCCCAGCCTTTCATGTCAGTTACCGGACCCATTTGCACATTGCCAAAAGGCCTACAAGCATTGGGAAACGTATGTCCATGACCACCTGTACCGATAAATGGATTTACAAATTTCGTCAAATTTTTATTTTGCTGTGAGTAAACAATCGTTGTAAAAAATAAAAGAAAAAAAGCGAATTGTCTCATAATGACTAAGATTTGAAATATTTAAAACGTTTTAATCGTCCCTAAATGAACAACTTTTTCTACTCTTTTAATCATGTTTTGTTAACTCTAAATTATTTAAAATCAATGACATTAAATTCATAAATCGAAGGTGGAGCGGTAGCTTTTGTAACTTTCAGTCTCACTTTTGATGTTTGATAGTAAACAGGGAATCGAATCACTTTACAATCGCCCATAGGACGGTTATCGGTATAAATGGTTTGCCAGCGATCGTTTTTCCAAATGTCAATATTATAAGTCTGAATTCGATTAAATCTGTAATTTGAGAAAATATCATTCGCAACGGTTGATTTTTTTGTATCCTGAAATTCAAAAATGGATATTTTATTAAAACGATCAGTTTCTTTCAAATCAATAATAAGCTCAGCTAAGGTGTCAGCAGCTGCCCAACGGGTTTCCATACCTCCATCAACAGCCAGTTGCGAACCAAATTTAGCTTGTTTATTCTCAAATATCGAACTTGCTGAAGTATTGGCTTTCAGGGAAATAAAGTGCCCATTTTTAGGAAGCGGTTTATCCTTTTTAATTCCAAGTCGTTGTCCAAGTGCAATAACCGCATTGGCTTCATTTTCACGGATTCGGCCGGTATTATCCGGTGGAACATTGACTACCAACATGTTATCATTATCGGTACACCAGTAAAAAAGTTCCTCCAACTCATCCAAATCCCGGACCAAACCGGGAGTTGCTTTTTGAAACCATGTCCACTGACGGCTCAGACACAAAGTGTGTTCGTAAGGCAGATAATACGATTCGCCCTTATTCAGATATTGTTTTTTGTCAAATTTACTGGCAATTTTTGGATCCCACAGACGAAAATCGCTAGGAAAGTATTGGAAAAAGTATTTATTATCTACCGTCATGGAATCCGGTTGCGTAAAATTACGTTTCCCTTCCACATTTACAATGGTGTGATTGACGGAAACAGCGCAATTGGGCTGAAGCTTTTTCACCAAACTATACACCTGATCAATTCCCCATTCGTTAGTTTTGCGAGCCCATCCGCCATCGAGCCACAATTCGCAAATCGAACCATAATTTGTGAAAAGCTCGGTGAGCTGATTTTTCATAAAGTCGATATATTTCTGAGGATCTTTTTCGGAAAAGGATGGTTCGTGCCTGTCCCACAAGGAATAATAAACGGCAAACTCCAACCCGTACTTTTTACATGCTTTGGATACTTCGGCTACAACATCTGTTTTCACTTTGGTGGAAGCCACATTATAATCGGTGAATTTACTATTCCAAAGGCAAAAACCGTCGTGATGCTTGGTGATAAGCAACACATACCGAAATCCGGCATCATGTGCCACCCGCACCCATTGGTCGCAGTCTAAATTGCTAGGATTGTACTTGTCGACCGGAATCGTTCCATCCGACCATTCATCTCCCGAAAAGGTATTGATACCAAAATGCATAAACATTCCGTAGGCGCGTTTTATTTGAAGCTCCTGCGATTTATTTGGTTTATTGGAGGGTGTGATTGGTTGAGAAAAAATAACCTGAACCGAAAAACAAAAAATGATAAAAGCTAACGTTCTAAATTGAATTCGCATGTTGGGATAATTAAAGAGTTTAGTATATTTTTATTTTTTCTGGTTCCACACCGTTTAACGTAACGAGGTAAATTCCGGTAGGTAAGCCAGATAGAATGATATTGGTATTGGAGGTAATGTTTTTTAAACAAACTCCCTGAAGATTATACAGTTTCACAGGATCTGCCGATTCAGATTTGACAAATAGTTTTTTGGTTTTAGGGTTATATTGATATTGTAAGCGTTCTTTGGATGAAACAATATTCGTAACGACCGGGGTTTCATTCATACGCGATTGCAGATTATTATTGTAATAATTCACATAACTTTCAGGAATAGAAGGCGTTGAAACCTGATTCAGATAAATTGTGCCTGTTGATGTAAGATTTCCGTTGGCATCTAAAAAATTACCCGGATCCGTGGCTGTTTGATAATACGCATATCGTTCCACATAAGGTGTGGATTCTAACCAGGGCAATGCTAATTGTAAAAATGCATCCTGAATGGCAGTTGAACGGGCGGGGTTTGCATTGAACTCATTAATCCAAATCGGCATTTTATAATAATTATAACAGGCAATCACTCTGTTTTTAAACCGGGTAAAAATGCTGTTTGCATCCGAGGCTGAAGTTAATCCTCCCCAGTCGTACCAATGCATTCCAATCACATCCATGCGTGTTCCTGCTGGAACCATAATATTATTAACAATTTGCAACCAATGCAATTCTTCATTTTCGCGGCAGGAAGGAGATACTATACGAAGTCCTGTTTTCATAGCCTGTCTATGCCACAAAGCAGCAGTGTCAGGAACACATAATGAACCCCACTGTCCAGATTGTCCCGCACAATCATCGGCTTCATTGAAACTCATCACATGTGTTATCTTCTTTTTACTTATCAGGCTGTTTTGTTCTGCCGGAGTATCTAATCCTGTTTTGCCCCAGCACATGGGAGCGTACTCTTCATCCATAAAACTAGAAGTGGAAAGCCCCCAATTGTAATACCATGAAACTTTCGGATTAGTAACATTTGAAATTGCACATATTCCTTTTTTATTAACCCAACTCCAGGGTAAAACCCTTATAAACGAAATACTTCCCGATAAGGCTGGTGGCAAAGCATTTACAATTAAATCCGTTTCCGAAGCAATATATACTTTACTAATTCCTGTACCGTCATCTCCAACTGAGAGGGTTACCATATAGCCTTTTTTGAGTTTGAAAGAAACAATTTTATGGTTCAGATTCGCTGGTATATTGCTGCCGGAATAAATTGTTTGCACCGGAATATCAGCATACGTGCCGTTTAAATTCACACCATCAAATACTCGCAGTGGAGTAAGTGACGAACTATATGCCGCCATGGCACAGCCGTTATAATACTGGGTAAGGCGACCGTTTGTCATGTCAACCAGAGCAGTTCCGTTTACTGTAACCCGCGCTACATGCGTGCTAACTGCAGTGGCTGCATTCAGATTAGCAGCAAAAATCCAGGCATCGTTGGATGAAATATTGATGGTTGAAATACTGTTAAACGGATTCGCATTTAGCAGGTATATTTTAGAATCACCCGAAATTGTAGTTGTTGCATTATTCAGAAAATCGGTAGTAACTAACGCACTGTCTATTAACAAAGTGTTTATTGCATTTCCCATATCAAATCCTTTACCTGCAGCCATTTTTAGAGTCGATTTCCGAATGGTCAGAGTTCCTGTTCCAAATAGAATATCGGTTGAAATGCCAGAAGTTCCTCCAATTACAGCAGAGGCATTTTCTATGATCAGATCTGCATTGATGGCTATACCGGGGTCAATTGTTCCGGCTGATGGCGCAATGCCTGTTTTAGTGTTTTTCCAATTCGCTTCGTTGAAAAAAGAGGAATCACCTGCAGATCCTGTCCATATAAGTGCGGCCTTAGTTACATTTCCCGAACATACCACATTTTGATTATTAAATCCAGCACTAGAAATCGTTATGTTTTCTGTATTGTAATTTCCTACAGCCAAACCTGCTTTTAACCGAATATAGATGGTTTTAGTACCAACCGACCCATTAATTTGGGTAAGGGTAATGGGATTTGTGGCAACAAACGAGCTACCCGTTGCGGTTGAAATTTCATAATCGGTTGCTGGAGTTATACTTATATTTCCACTCAAATTAATACCACCCACGGTAAAAGTCTGTTCAGTAGATGGTCCGGAATTGTATGTATAAGTAAAACCTGTGCAAGCAGTTTGGGAAACTGATATTGGAGCAGCAAAGTTGGCCACCAAATTCCGGTCGGCAGATGCGCTAAAGCTATAGCTGGCACTGGTGGAAATCTGTGTACCATTTTCTGTCCAGCCCACAAAGTAATAACCGCTGTTCGGAGTAGCAGTAAGCGAAACAGTTGTTCCCGGATCTGTTAGACCTGTCGTACCGCCTACGCTTCCATAAATGCCATTGTTTGCCGAAGCTGTAATATTCCATTGTTGCTGCTGTAACATAACATCATCCACCCATACTGTACCTGTACCCCACATATAAATATATATATCCAAAAGTTCAGTGGCAGTAGCTTTAAATGTCACACTATGTTGTGCCCATGCTGTATTCGTGTTAGCTAATCCCGCATGATCACCAAGTGCTGTTGAATTATAACCAAGATTATGACCTTTTCCTGCTGAAGCCTGTGTATAAGCACTATAAATGTAAGTTTTACCTGCAGTAACACTTAGTGTTTTTCTTAAGTAACAACTTGCATTAGCTGTTCCACCAAACTGAGCACAGTGTGTACCACTGTTTGAAGTAGCAGAAGTGATTAACGAAATGGACCCTGACCAGTTAAACCAACTATTCGTAGCCAAAGTTTCTGAAGTAGCGTCAAAGTTATCACTAAAAACTGTCGTTAAAGTTTGTGCGTTCGTAAAAACAGCACATAAAAGAGACATAAATGTAAGTATATATTTTTTTTCCATGGCATAATTGATTGAGATAGCAATTGATTTTTGTGGTTAGCGTCGAAAAAGAATAAAAAAAATCGACATAAAATATTTTATTTTAATTGCTACTTTTTATAATAGTGTGTGTAAAAGTACTATCTTAAAAGATAGATAAAGTTTAAAGTGAAATCAAATAGGTGTAATTTTAATTCATACCCGAATAAATTGATTCTCAATGTATGCTTTTGAAAGTAAAATTACGTTTATTGGGGAAAGAGGAAATAAATAGGGGTTTTGCTTTTGACTAGATATAGCAGAACTAATTTTTCTACAACTAAACCGACAGAAAATATATTGACTTATTTTGATAGAATAATTTTAAAAGTCTGAGTGGTTTCAGCATCAAACCTGACAAAAAATACGCCTGCACCAAAGGTTTTCAGATTAATGGAATAAGAATTTCCACTCTGTATATAAGCAAAGTATTGTTTCAATAAGGTTTTCCCGCTTGTATTAAAAATTGAAACATGCAGCTCTTTTACATCATTTTTATAGCTGAAATTTAATATTCTGCTTTGATTCGGGTTATTCAGTATTGGATTTGAAATTGTTATCGAAGCAAAATTTATGGGTAATGCATTAGGAGCTTTTTGATATATCCGTATGTAATCCACTTCGTATTTTAAGGGAAATACTGTTTTTGACGGATCACCACCATTAGCCCCCAGAGCCAGATTAAGCAACATGTAATGAGCTTGAAGAAAAGGATTACTACCATCGGCATTTATGGTTTGATTCAAAAGTGTATAGTTGTAAAGTGCATCATCTACATACAATCGAATTGAATCCGAAGTCCAGTCCATGCGCCAAACATGATATTTTTTAGGCCAATCCGCATCTATTGCAAGAAGTGACGAAAGAGGTTTCTTGAAGCTATCCCATTTTGCAGTCCAACGAACAGATGTTCCCCAGGCTACATTTGCCAAAACCGTTGGAACGTTACTTATTCTATAAAACTCCATGATGTCAATTTCACCATTCGAAGGCCATTCCTTAGTAACGCCAAGTGTCCATATTGCCGGCCATGATCCCATTGATGTGTCAATTCTGGCCCGAATTTCAAACCGCCCGAATAGCCATGATTTCTTATCTTTTGATAGAATGCAGGATGAAGTATAGTTCACCGTTTTGCGATTTGTTTTCCAATCAGTACTTCCATCCACAAAATTTGGATTTGTAAAACTGGCTCTTCTACCTTCAATAAGCAGTCTGCCTGCCGTACAATTGGCATTATCGCTTAAATACCATTGAAGCTCTTCATTCCGCTTAAAACCAGTCTCGTATCCCCAGTTGTCCTGATTTGGCTTCCCCTCATTGTTGAACTCTTCACTGAAAACCAGATTCATGCCCGGACGCACCGGAGGCGAAGATGCATCGGGTGAATATGGGTCAACTGTTTGCCCCATAGATAAGACAAAAAAGAGAGAAAAAAAAGATAACAGATCGGAAGAGCGTCGTGTAGGGAAAGAGTGTTCAGAGCCGT
>CAZEEB010000128.1:0-6276 GCA_964511245.1 uncultured Paludibacter sp. | reverse complement strand
CCATCAAATACACCAGCATATTTATTAGTTGCATCTCCAATGGGTGTCCATGCAAAACTTCCCAAATCAATATCAGCATCTAATTTGAAACATTTAGCTTTATAAGTTGCGATATTTAGCGACAAATAATAAAGCTCTTCCGGCGAACTAATCAAGTAGGGCTTGGTAGGAGTACCATCATTTATAGTTGCATTTTTTACATTTGTTGTAAAATTGGTAGAAGTTGTTCCATCCCAAGCAGCAGCCATAGCCGAAACAGCCAGCTGCACACAAAATAATAAAGTAAGTAGTTTTTTCATATTGATAGAATTTATAAAGTTTAAAATTTGATTATTGAGTCTATTCACTCAAAGTAGTTTGCAAAAATGAGACAATATTTTATTTATGTGCTGAAAGTATCGTGCAAAAAATTAGAAATATCGTGCAGAAATCAATCTATTTAGCTCCTTAGTATCAAATCTTTAAAAAGAATACACTAAATTTGCCTTTGTTATCTCAATTTATTGATGCATTATGAAACGATTCACATTCTTCCTTGCACTTAATTGCCTGATTATTAGTTCGTATTCTAATGATATAACATTCGAACACCTGGGGTTTGAAAACGGTCTTTCACAAATCACCGTATTTTCCCTGTATCAGGACGAGAATGCCGGAATATGGATAGGCACTAACGATGGGTTGATGCACTATCATGGTAATAACGTGGAGAATATCAGTTCTAGCAAACAAGAACTGGATATGACCTCGGGATTTGTAGGAACGATCTGTGGTGATAAAAACGGGCATGTGTATGCCTTAATCAACAACCGGATTATTGAGTATGATTTTAAACTGCAGCATCTTCGGATTCTGAATTTACCTAAGTTTTTCAACAATAAACATATATCAACTATCTATTACGGTTGTGATGCACTTTGGATTGGAGTCTCAAATACCATCTATGTATACAAAAACGCTGAAACTACAATTTATACCGCTCTGCCATCAAAGAACTTAACTGTTACAGCTCTGTGTCAGACTCAGGATGGAAGACTCATTGTTGGGACACTCGAAAAAGGTGTTTTTATTATCGATGGTGCTCAGAAACAATACAATTTTCTGCCCTCCTGCGTGAATGTGAATATGATTTACGAAGACAGCAAACGGAATATATGGATTTGTACCAGCGAAAGCGGACTTTATAAAATTGATAATCAGTTACAAATTAGTTCTTTTACCAATACCGGAAGCGGGAAAAACCTCATTTCGAGCAATGTAGTCCGCAGTGTGTGCGAAGACAATAGTGGTAATCTTTGGATTGGAACTTTTGCGGGATTGGACAAACTGAATCCTGCAACCAATGAAATTCAGCATTTTGGCCAGTCGGTTGACCGACGTCACAGCCTGAGCAGCCAATCCATTCGTTGTTTGACTAAAGATACTCAGGGCACTATCTGGATTGGCACTTATTATGGAGGAATAAATTATTTCAATCCGGATCCGGATATATATTCGCTGTATGATTTCAAAAAATCACAATCCGATTTTGTGTATCCGATAATCGGAAAAATTGTTGAGGATAAACGGGGTAATTTATGGATTTGTACCGATGGTAAAGGTCTGATTTGTTTAAATAAAAACACGAAAGATTATCAGTATTACAGTACGGAAAATTCAGGAATTTCGGGTAACAATATCAAAAGCATTTTATACGATTCGGGCAACGATATTTTGTGGATTGGCACCTATAGAAACGGTTTAAACTTACTGAATATGAAAACCAGGCGTTTTACCCATTATTCTATTGGTGACCGGAATTCAACAGTTCCAAATGAATTTCAGCAAACGGTTCAGGCTATGGTTACCTATCAGGATAAACTACTTTTAGGAACGCTCTTTGGCGTATTTTCTTTCGATGTTAAATCCGGTCAGGCAACCCACATAGCTTTTTCGGAAACCATCAGAGATATGCTGGTGGTGGGCAATGATCTCTGGATTGCGAAACCCGATGGACTGCTAAAATATAATTTGCTGACCAAAAAAACAGAAAAAGAATTTAAACAAAATATCGAAGCGACTAATTGTTTACCCAAAAACAGAATTACCCGATTGTTTATTGACAGTAAAAACAGATTTTGGATTGCGACAGACGGGGGTGGAATTGTTTTGCTGAATCGAAACAACAATTCACTAACCGTTTATAATACTGCAAATTGCGGGTTGGAAAGCAATAATGTGAGTTGTCTGGCAGAATCAAAATACGGGTATATTTTAGCCGGAACCAGTAAGGGTTTTTCGCGTATTGATGTTGAACAAAAGAAAAGCATTAATTACAGCTCCAAAAACGGATTTTCGCTTTCCTCGCTTACTTTTGGCAGCATATTTACCTGTTCAACAGGTGAACTGGTGATGGGTGGAATTGATGGTATGACTATTTTCAGGGAAGAATCTCTTTCTAACCTTGGAAAACCATTTAATATGCGATTTACGGACTTGTGGATAAACAACCATAAGGTAACTTCCGGCGATAATACCGGTATTTTAAAAGTTGCATTACCCTACACTTCTGAGGTTGAATTACATCACGACCACCGGATAATTTCATTTGAATTCGCAACAGATAATTACATCAAGACCAATCAACCTAATTTTCAGTATAAACTGGAAGGATTTGATAAGCAATGGCTTACCGTGGATGCTAATAACTCTATTAATTACATGAATTTACCTTCGGGAAGCTATACACTTAAAGTAAGGAGTCAGGTAAATGCAGATGAAAAAAGTCAGAAGATCATTGAGTTGAAAATTAGGGTTTTACCCCCAATTTATGCCCGCTGGTATGCATTTTTATTTTATATAATCCTTTCAATCGGTATTACGGTCTGGATATTCCGGTTTTACCAGTCAAGACTCTTACTACGTACTTCGCTGGAATATGAACGTAGGGAGAAAGAGCAAAACGAGTTGGTAAATCAATCAAAACTGAAATTCTTTACCAATATTTCTCACGAATTTCGGACACCGCTCACGCTTATTATGGGTCAGCTGGAAATGCTTATGCAGTCTTCAAAGATAGGTCCAACCATTTATAACAGCATTGTGAATGTTCATAACAATGCCATGAAAATGAACCTGCTTATTACCGAATTACTCGATTTCAGAAAACAGGAACAAGGCTTTAAGAAATTAAAAGTTAGCGAATATAATGTTGTGGATTACTTACGGGAGATTTTCATATCATTTCAGGAATTTGCTAAGTTCAGAGGAATTGAACTTACTTTTTCAACAAATGAAGAAGAAATTTCCTTGATGTTTGATTATACTGAGCTACAAAAAGTTTTTTACAACCTGATTTCGAACACATTCAAATTTACTCACAAAGGAGGTAAAATTCATGTCGGAATTGAAGCTAACAATGATTTGGTTAGAATTAGTGTGTCAGATACCGGAGTTGGGATTTCAAAAGAAAATATAAACAAAATTTTCGATCGCTTTTATCAGGCTGATAATGAAAATGATAGTAGCTTGCAAAACAAGGGAACCGGTATTGGATTGGCTCTGGCAAAAGGAATTGTAGAACTACACAAGGGCAGAATATCGGTTAGCAGTACGCAGGGTGTTGGGAGCACTTTTGTGGTTGAACTTCTCTATGGCGATTCACATTTCAAAAATAACGAACAGGTTGAAATTGTTGACAGTCATGAAAATAGCGTAACGGCTTATAAAATTCAAACGGTATTGGACAATAATCTGATGAAAGAAGTTTCGGAAAATCAACAAAAAAACTTTAGCTCAAAACCAACCATATTAATTGTTGAAGACAACCAAAATCTACGTCAAATGTTGGTTGAACTGTTTGATTCAATGTACAATGTGTTGGAAGCAAATAATGGAAAAATAGGCTATCAATTGGCTTTAAGTAAGCACCCAGATTTAATACTAAGTGATGTAATGATGCCCGAAATGAATGGGAATGAACTATGTTCGAAGCTTAAGAGTAACTTCGAAACCTGTCATATTCCGGTGGTACTTCTCACTGCTCAAACCAGCCTCGAACAAAATATTGATGGATTAAAACGTGGTGCTGACGACTATATCACAAAGCCATTTAATGTTAACATATTAGTTACGCGTTGCAGTAATTTGTTGATGAGCAGAAAAGTGCTGCAGGAAAAATTCAGCAAACAAATTGACAATTCGGCTTTTACCATTGCTACAAACGAATTAGACCAGGTATTTATTGAAAAAATTATCAGCATCATTGAAGAACATATAAGCGAAGAAAAATTGGATGTCGATTTTCTGTGCTCCGAAATGGCTATTGGCAGGCGGGTGTTTTTCTATAAAATGAAAAGTATCACCGGTCAGACCCCCAACGATTTTATCCAGAATATTCGTCTGAAAAAAGCAGCATGGATACTTCAAAACGTGCCGGACAAAACAATTAGCGAACTTTCCGAAGAACTTGGTTATAATTCTGTTAGCTATTTTGGGAAGTGTTTTAAAATTAAATTTTCTGTACTGCCATCAGAGTACAGAAATAATAAAAATGATGCTGAAGATGTTGCGTTAAATTAGTGAACCGCACTTTTAAATTTAACTATAATCTTATACTATAAAATCAATCTCAATCAAATAATTTATTAGAAATGACAGAAAACAAAGAGATTTTTCGTTTGATATCTTGGTTTAACCAAATAATATAAAATGATATTAAAGTTAAATTTAGAGTACGTAATTACATCTATTCAGCCCACTCTGCCAACACAATTTTAGAACTACTTGCATTTTTCACAGCTTCAATCTGTCCTACAAAACCCACATTCCCAAATTCAATTCCGACGCAAACTAAAAAAGTGTAATCACTCATCACATCGGTTGGTACTTTCTTATCTCCACATCAAAATAAATATCGGATATCAGTCCCAATGAAAACTTCAACCGGAAACCTGGTATTTAAATTGGATGTAAAAGCTTTTCCTACAAATTTATGTGAATAAAATTACTGTAAAATAATTCTTCAAAATTTCATTATTTGTCCGTATATTTGCAGCCCGATTTGGATTAAATCACATTAAAACAAACAATTTACAAATTTTCTTTATTAACTAACCAAAAGTCTCCTGAAGGGAGATTTAGTGTGCTTCAACAATGACAAATTTCAAACGTACCACCGTAACCTCGGCTTTGCCTTATGCCAACGGACCTGTTCATATCGGTCATCTGGCGGGTGTATATATTCCTGCTGATATTTATGTGCGATACCTCAGACTGAAAGGCGAGGAAGTGCTTTTTGTCGGCGGATCTGATGAGCACGGTGTGCCTATTACCATCAAAGCCAAAAAAGAAGGCCTTAGGCCTCAGGATATTGTGGACCGCTACCACGGAATTATCAAAAAATCATTCGAAGATTTTGGAATTACGTTTGATATTTACTCACGCACCACTTCCAAAACGCACAAAGAATTGGCTTCGGATATTTTCAGAACCATTTACGATAAAGGCGGTTTTGTAGAAAAAACCACTGAACAATACTTTGACGAAACGGCTCAACAATTTCTTGCCGACCGCTATATCACCGGTAAATGTCCGCACTGCGGCAACGAAAACGCTTACGGTGACCAATGCGAATCCTGCGGAACATCGCTTAGTCCTACCGATTTGATTAATCCTAAATCAGCTATCAGCGGTGCAGCTCCGGTAATGCGCGAAACGAAGCATTGGTATCTTCCGCTCGACCAGCACGAAGCCTGGTTGCGTCAATGGATTTTGGAAGACCACAAGGAATGGAAACCGAACGTGTACGGACAATGCAAAAGCTGGCTCGATATGGGCTTGCAACCCCGCGCTGTGAGTCGTGATTTGGATTGGGGAATTCCCGTTCCGGTGGAAGGTGCCGAAGGGAAAGTACTGTACGTGTGGTTCGATGCGCCGATTGGCTATATTTCGAACACCAAAGAACTGCTGCCCGATACTTGGGAAAAGTGGTGGAAAGACCCTGAAACCCGTTTGTTGCATTTTATTGGGAAAGATAATATTGTGTTCCATTGCATTGTGTTTCCGGCTGTGCTGAAAGCCGAAGGTTCGTATATTTTGCCCGATAATGTGCCGGCAAATGAATTTCTGAATTTGGAAGGCGATAAAATTTCTACCTCACGTAACTGGGCAGTGTGGTTGCATGAATACCTGGAAGATTTTCCCGGAAAGCAGGATGTGTTGCGCTATGTGCTAACTGCCAATAGATCGGAAGAGCGTCGTGTAGGGAAAGAGTGTTCAGAGCCGTTTAAGTCTCGG
>CAZEEB010000127.1:0-6289 GCA_964511245.1 uncultured Paludibacter sp. | reverse complement strand
TAATATTCAAAAATATAATTATGCTTAAATTTGTTGATTGGAGAATAATATTTTGTATTTTAGCAGTCCATTAGAACGAAAAGATAAAGGTAATGAAAAAAGTATTAATTATTGCAATTCAGTCACTTATACTATCAACTGTTTTTGCCGGAACCAGGTTTTACAAAG
Source organism: uncultured Paludibacter sp. (assembly GCA_964511245.1). Taxonomy (GTDB): domain Bacteria; phylum Bacteroidota; class Bacteroidia; order Bacteroidales; family Paludibacteraceae; genus Paludibacter. The sequence continues at coordinate 6,121 of CAZEEB010000127.1, read as the reverse complement.
CTTCATATCGCGACGACCCTTCGACAACAATTGTACTAAGTTGGTGCGACAACGGTACTTCTACCAATGCGAAAGTTTATTATGGCGAAATTGATAATGGTTCAAATTATTTAAATTATAGTTCTAATCACGGAATAGATCGTACTCAAACGGTATATAGTTTAAAGCATAATTTTGCAAGGCTTACGGGATTAAAACCAAATACAATTTACTATTTTGTGGTTCATGATGATGCCGAAACCAGCCAACGTATGTATTTTAAAACCATCCCGGATAATCCAAATGTGGGAATTTCGTTTGTTGCCGGTGGAGATAGTCGTACCGGTACTTCATCGGAATTAAATTATATGACATGTAGACCAAATCGTCAGGCATGCGATTCACTTGTGGCTAAAATCAGACCCGATTTTGTAACCTTTAACGGCGATTTTGTATATAGCGGATCTACGGCATATTGGACGGATTGGTTTACAGATTGGCAAATGACACTTGGCTCTGATGGTCATATTACTCCAATTATTCCGGTAATGGGAAACCATGAGGGTACTACGGATGTATATAATATGTTTGATGTGCCAATTTCAAATGATTATTTCTCGTTAGCAATGGGTGGCAATCTAATTCGGATTTACTCCCTAAATGCTGAATTAACAGGCTGTGATGCCACTCAACTAAATTGGTTTACAAATGATTTGAAACTTTATACAGGCACGAATGCTGAACCGTACTGGAAGTTTGTACAATATCATATTCCATTTGTACCCCATGCTAATTACACAGCTAATACAACATTGAGCAATTGCTGGGCACCGCTTTTTCAACAATATAATGTTAAGGTTGCTTGTGAAGCACATGCTCACATTCTTAAAGTAACATGGCCGGTCATTCAATCAAGTGGTTCAGGTAGCGATCATGGATTTATTCGAAATGATGCAAGCGGTACAGTGTACATTGGCGAAGGTAGTTGGGGTGCTCCTCAACGTCCATTATATACGTATTACAATGCTAATCAGGCATATAATTGGACTCGTAATCAAATTCAATCATCCGGATTTCAGCTTATAAATGTTAGTAAACAAAAAATCGATATTCGTACAGTTTTGGCTACAGGAGTTAAAAACGTAGGACAAGTTATGATAAATGACCCCGTAGGAACTCTGCCAAATAACCTCAATGTTTGGAATCCAACTAACGGAAGTGTAGTTACTTTAAATTACAGTGGTGCTCTCACTTCATTAGCATCGGTAAGTAATAATTCCAGCAACTTGAAAGTGTATCCTGTGCCAGCAATCGATAATGTGAAAATTACATATTCTGAAATTCAAGAAACTGGTAAAATTCAGATTTACAATAGTTTGGGTGCCGAATTAAAATCGATTTCAATTGAAAAAGGAAGTAATTTTAAAAATATTAATTTGAAACCATTTTCTCCAGGAACTTATTATGTATTTGTAGTTACTAATTCAACTACTGAAAGCTGTAAAATTATACATATTTAATTAGTTGATTTAGAATACTTTATTTTTTCAACATATTTTTCGTAACCTTGTTTTATAATTAAAAAAATAAATAAAATGGACAAAAAATTAAAACGATCTAATAATCAAATAGTTGGTGGTGTTTGCGCCGGAATTGCAAATTATTTCGGGTGGGATTTCACTATTGTTCGTGCTGCATACGCACTTCTAACTTTTTTTTCTGGTGCATTTCCCGGTGTAACGCTATACATTATTTTATGGATTGTAATGCCACTTGAACAAGAATAATACTTATACTGTTATTGACTTAGTACAGTTCTGACTATTTAACACTAACTATATTCTGTGTCGTTTAAACTCATATCTCCTTACCGACCTACCGGCGATCAACCTGAAGCAATAAAACAATTGGTTGATGGTGTCAATTTAGGTGCAAATTATCAAACTTTACTTGGAGTTACAGGCTCAGGAAAAACATTTTCAATTGCCAATGTAGTGGAACAAGTTCAACGCCCAACCTTGGTTTTAAGCCACAATAAAACTCTTGCTGCTCAACTTTATAGTGAATTTAAAGCATTTTTCCCCGAAAATGCTGTTGAATACTTTGTTTCCTACTACGATTATTATCAGCCGGAAGCCTATTTGCCTGTCAAAGATATTTATATTGAGAAAGATTTATCAATTAATCAAGAAATTGAAAAACTTCGATTGGCAACAACTTCAGCATTGTTGTCAGGACGGCGCGATGTATTGGTTGTATCGTCAGTATCTTGTTTATATGGTATAGGAAATCCGGAAGATTTTACAAGTAATGTGATTGAAATTCAGCGAAATCAAAAAATAGTACGAAATGATTTTTTGCGCGAATTAGTTGACTGTCTTTACACCCGCAATGAAATAGAGTTAAATCGTGGAAATTTTCGTGTGAAAGGCGATACTGTTGACATATTTCTGGCATATTCCGATTTTGTACTACGCGTTGTTTTTTGGGGCAACGAAATTGAAGAAATTTTAACCGTAGACCCACTGAATTTTAATATTATAAATTCATTTGATGCTTATAAAATATATCCGGCAAGTATTTTTGTTACTACTAAAGAACGAATAGCGCAAGCAATTAATCACATTGAAGTTGATTTGGCTCGTCAGGTTGATTATTTTAAGGCAGACGGTAAGCATTACGAAGCAAAACGGATTTACGAACGTGTGAATTATGATTTGGAAATGATTAAGGAACTTGGCTATTGTTCTGGTATTGAGAATTATTCGCGCTATTTTGATGGTCGGATTGCAGGTAGCAGACCATTTTGTTTGATTGATTATTTTCCAAAAGATTTTTTAATGGTAATTGATGAAAGTCATGTCACTTTATCTCAAATTCATGCCATGTTTGGAGGCGATGCTGCACGCAAACAGAATTTAGTTGAATATGGTTTCAGACTTCCTTCGGCTAAAGATAATCGTCCATTGCGATTTGAAGAGTTTGAAGAATTAGCTCCACAGACCATTTATGTAAGTGCCACACCGGCAGATTATGAGTTAGCTAAATGTGAAGGAATAGTAGTTGACCAGCTTATCAGACCTACCGGATTACTCGATCCGATTATTGATGTTCGACCAAGTTTAAATCAAATTGATGATTTACTAGAGGAAATTACAATACGTACTGAGCTGAACGAGAGAACTTTAGTGACAACACTTACTAAACGAATGGCCGAAGAACTGACTGATTATTTGACCAAAATGAATGTCCGTTGTAATTACATACATTCAGATGTTGACACCTTGGATCGTGTTAAGATACTTGAAGATTTGCGCCGGGGAATTTACGATGTACTGGTAGGAGTTAATTTACTTCGTGAAGGTCTTGACTTGCCTGAAGTGTCATTGGTCGCAATTTTAGATGCAGATAAAGAAGGATTTTTACGTTCACATCGTTCGTTAACACAAACTGCCGGTCGCGCAGCACGTAACTTGAATGGACGGGTAATAATGTATGCCGATAAAATTACTGAAAGCATGGCTAGAACCATCAGCGAAACAAATCGAAGACGGGATAAACAGTTAGCATACAATGATTTACATGGAATTACTCCAACTGCAATTCATAAAGGAGAACGAAACTCTTTTGCTAATATTGAACCTAATGCTTATGTTGAACCAGATATTTCACAGGCAATTGCAGCCGATCCGGTGGTTCAGTATATGAGCAAACCTGCGCTTGAAAAAGCAATTTCGAAAACAAAAAAAGCAATGCAAGATTCGGCAAAAAAACTTGAATTTCTTGAAGCAGCTCAGCTTCGCGATGAATTGATTAAACTGGAAGATTTACTGAAAAGTAAGACTTAAAACGCTGAAATACAATAATATTTTCAAAACCATCGGGACTTTTAATCCAATTTTTCAACATTCCATTTGATTCATATTTTTCATTTTCAAAAAGATTGCGACTTGCAGTATTTTTTTCGGAAATATGACAATAGAGTTGATTTATTTGCAAAAAATTAAATACATAATTTTCAACCAAATTTAATGCAGATTTGGCATATCCGTTTCCTTGAAACTGAGTATCAACATACAATCCAAGTGCTATGCGACTGTGGTGAATGTCAAAATCAAATAAATCGACTGTTCCAACAGTTTCTTTTGTAGCTATGTTTGCAATCATCAACCGAAGTTGAAGGGTTTCATAAATATCTTTTTCGGAATTTAGAATGTATTGTTTGAGCATAAATCGTGAATACGGATTGCGGGTATTACCTACAGCCCATAATTGTGTATTATTTTCCCAAATGTACAACCGCTCTAAATCTTCGGGTTCTACAGCTCGAAGTCGAATTAAACTGTTTTCCAGCACGTTTATTTTCCAAATAATAATTTAAAAATCCCTTTTCTTTTCGGAAGTGAATATTCAGGCTCAATATCGTTGGATATTGGTTCCAGATATTTTCCTGAAGTTATCATTCTGTAAATAATTCCCCAATCGGGCAAACCGCCTAAATTTCGGTCATCTATAAATAAATCTGCTTGCAGTTTTCGTGAATCCAATTGGTCGGTTAACTCTTCAGGATAGTTTCTATTCACTGCATAAAATTCTAAACCACGCTCACGACAAAATTCAACCGCTTCTTCTAATTCTTTTCCTTCTCTTACCGTCCACATTATTAGCTGATAATCGGGCTTTTGTTGCAATCGTTTCAACGTGTCGATGGCAAATGGTAGTTCCTTGCCAATTTTTGGGTATTCGTGAGTTACAATGGTGCCGTCAAAGTCTACTGCAATAATCATTTTTTTGAATATTTTTTTTAATTAAAAAAACAATAATAATCTAATATATAGTAAGTTGAGTAATAAGATTGACTTAGTCTTGGGTCTCATCGAGTTTCAAATCACTTATCATTTTAGCAACTGTTGGTTTGCAGAAAAAGAGTAAAATGATTGCTGAAATTCCGGCACAATAAATCAATGAAACATCGGTACGTATTACAAAAAAACATACAATATTAATTATTAACCCAAAACCAACCAGCAATAATCGCAAAATAGCTCCTTTTTTGTAAGCATTAAATTTTTGATTTTCATCGCTTATTAATATCCATTTTTTGCTTTGCTGAAAAAAACCACCTAATGCCAAAGGAATAGATATCATCATGTAAATTATAGCGATAGATTTTAACGATATGCCTAATGGACTATTCATTAAAATAGGTTCAAAACTGCTCATTGTCAATATATAACCTATAATTGTTACAAGAATTGTAGCTGTATAAATTAAATAATAAAAAAGATTGATTTGTTTAATTATTCTTTCCATAAAATTTTTATTTAAATGAATTTGTAAATTCAACTCTGTTTAAAATGGAGCGACCAAGCGTTACTTCATCAGCATATTCCAATTCATCACCTATTGCTATACCTCTGGCAATAGTTGTGATTTTTATATCAAATGAAGCTAACTTTCTGAAAATATAAAAATTGGTAGTGTCGCCTTCCATGGTTGTACTTAAAGCAAGTATCACTTCTTTAATGTTTCTGTCTCCAACTCGTTTCACTAAACTTTCAATTTCCAAATCAGCCGGACCAACACCATCCATTGGCGAAATAATGCCTCCCAATACATGATATAGCCCTTTGAATTGCTGGGTATTTTCGATGGTCATCACATCTTTTATGTTTTCAACCACACAAATCGTGTGTTGATCACGGGAATAATTACTACAAATTGGGCATATTTCAGTATCCGAAATGTTGTGACACTCTTTACAATAGATAATTTCTTTCCGTAAATGAATAAATGAATTCCCGAAAACCTCAACTTCATGCTCCGGTTGTTTCAGTAAATGCAATACCAGTCTCAGCGCTGTTTTACGCCCAATTCCGGGTAACTTAGCAAATTCATTAACCGCATTTTCGAGCAGAGAGGATGAAAATTGTTGCTGACTCATTTTTTTAGTTGACAGATGATATGTGAAAGTGTTTGTTGGCTTTCAAAATCAACAAATAGTCAAAATCAATTGCATTTTTAAATCGATTGCAAAAATACAAAAAAAAACCTTTCGAAACTATTTTCTGAGTTTGCATTTCTGTTTACCCGATTTTCCGTACTTTTGTACGCATTTTCAAGCAATTAACTGATGTCAGGA
>CAZEEB010000126.1:0-6425 GCA_964511245.1 uncultured Paludibacter sp. | reverse complement strand
TCGGAATTAAAACACGGCTGCAAATTAAGCGATTTAGTATTGCGTCCTCAACTAGGAATTGAAATGCTGGCAGAAGCAATTCCAGCATTAAAGACAAAAACCAACGAAATAGGAAGCAGAAAAGAAGAAATAATAGAAGCTACGGAAGTGCTTTTAAAGTACGAAGGCTATATAGAACGAGAGAAATTAATTGCTGAAAAGCTTGAACGATTAGAGCATATCAACATTCGAGGACGCATTGATTACAACAGCATTCAATCGCTATCTACCGAAGCTCGTCAAAAACTAACAAAAATAGATCCCGAAAATATTGGACAGGCTAGTCGCATTCCGGGCATTTCGCCCAGCGATGTAAACATATTGTTGGTATTGTTAGGTAGATAGGAATGCCCCTAACCCCTAAAGGGGGACAAAATTGTTCCACGTGAAACAATTTCATATAAAGATAAAAACTATTATAAGTTCCACGTGGAACAAAAAAACAACAAAACAAATAATCGCCTTTAAGGGTTAGGAGTCAATATGAAAACTTCAAACACATTAAAAGAACAGGTAAATGCACTGCCGGACAAACCGGGAGTTTACCAATACTATAATGTAAACGATGAAATTATTTATGTGGGGAAAGCTAAAAATTTAAAGAAACGGGTTAGTTCCTATTTCAACAAAGTTCATGATTCAGGAAAAACCAACGTATTGGTAAAAAACATAGCAACGCTCAAATACATAGTTGTAGAAACCGAAGAGGATGCCCTTCTACTCGAAAACAATTTAATTAAACAATATCAACCCAGATATAATGTTTTGCTAAAAGATGGCAAAACTTATCCGAGTATTTGTATAACCAACGAAGCTTTTCCCCGAATTTTCAAAACCCGCAATATCTATAAAAACGGTTCTCAGTACTTTGGTCCATATAGCTCAAACTACACAATCAATTCAATTTTAGATATTGTTCATGAGTTGTTTCCACTTCGTACTTGTCGCCTGCCATTGACAAAAGAAAATATAAATGCCGATAAGTTTAAAGTTTGCCTGCAATACCATATTCATAAATGCAAAGGTGCTTGCGAAGGAAAAGAAACGGAAGCAGAATATAAACAAACCATAGAACAAGTTCGTCAAATAATTCAGGGTGATGCAAATGAAATCAGCAAACGTTTGCTCAACCAAATGCAGGTATTGGCAAAGGAATATAAATTTGAAGAGGCTCATTTGTTGAAATTAAAATATGATTTGATTGAAAGCTATAAATCAAAATCAATAATTGCCAATACGGTGGTCGAAAATACAGACGTATTTGCTTATGATGAAAATGAGAATGCAGCATTTATAAACATACTGCGAATATCCAAGGGATGTGTTATTCAGGGCTACACCATTGAGTACAAAAAACGTATGGATGAAGACAAAGCTGACCTGCTTTCGATGGCAATAGTCGAACTTCGAGAGCGCTTACAAAGCAATTCAAAGGAAATTGTAGTTCCTTTTCAGATAAACTACCAATTAAAGGATGCAAGTGTGGTAATTCCTCAGCGTGGCGACCGAAAAAAACTCTTAGAGCTTGCTATTCAGAATGTTAGACAATATAAATTGGATAAATTGAAGCAGGAAGAAAAGCTAAATCCTGATCAGCGGGCTATGCAAATGATGAAAAACATTCAGGAGTTGCTGCACATGGACAAACCACCTATGACTATTGAGTGTTTTGACAACTCAAACATTTCAGGCACAGATGCGGTGGCAGCTTGTGTGGTTTTTAAAAAAGCTAAGCCATCGAAAAAAGACTATCGGAAGTATAACATAAAAACGGTGGTTGGTCCGGACGATTATGCTTCTATGAAAGAAGTGGTGCGACGACGGTATAGTAGAATGTTAAACGAAAAATCCCCTCTACCCGATTTAATAATTGCGGATGGTGGTGTTGGACAAATGGAAGTAATACGACAAGTGATTGAGGAGGAACTTCAAATTAACATCCCAATTGCCGGGCTGGCAAAAGATAGCAAGCATCACACTCGCGAATTATTATATGGATTTCCTCCAAAAGAAATCGGATTGAAAATTAACGACCCTTTATTTAAGTTACTTGCTTCTATGCAAGATGAAGTTCATCGTTTTGCTATTACCTTTCATCGCGACAAAAGAAGCAAGACACAAGTGGCTTCGGAACTCGATACGATACCCGGAATTGGAGAAAAAACAAAAAACGAACTTATTAAACGTTTCAAGAGCGTAAAACGAATTAGAAGCGCTGAATTAAGCGACCTTGCTGAAGTTGTTGGAAGTAGCAGAGCATCAACCATTTACAACTATTTTAAAGCTGATTTGAAGTCCTGAGAATTGAGTATTTATTTTTTGCTGTATCTTTGCACACAAATACAGTGTTCCAAATAGCTCAAAATTGCGGCTTAATATTTTGTAATAGAAATAACTTATGATATTTGAAATTGAATCACTAAAAACGATAAGCCAATCAGCTCAAAAATTTATTGATCAAATTGCAGACCGGACAGTTTTTGCCTTCAATGGAAAAATGGGTGCCGGTAAAACTACCTTCATAAAATCAATTTGCGAAACGATGGGTGTTAAAGAAACTGTAAACTCTCCCACTTTTTCTATTGTTAATGAATATGAGGCAGCCGATGGTCGTATCATTTATCACTTCGATTGTTATCGGATTAATAAAATTCAGGAAGCCCTCGATTTGGGTGCTGAAGAATATTTATACAGCGGGAATCTTTGCTTTATTGAATGGTCGGAAAACATAGCTCCTATCCTACCCGACTCGTTGGTAAATGTGGATATTGAAGAAGTGGAAAACGGGAAAAGAATAATAAATATAGCCCCATAAAACCTTAGAAAAGGGACTTTATGAAAGGTGCTAAACACAAAAAAGATAGTAGATACTAATGAAAAACAAAAAGAAACTAATTCAAAAGTCCCCTGGAGGGGGATTTAGGGCGCTGGCCGTACTAGAGCAGGTAAAAGCGGCACGAAAGCAAAGCCGCGAGGAAGAAATTCAGACACATGGGAAATCGATTAATTATCGAAAGGTTATGGAAAGCAAGAAGCAATATAACCGCAAAAAAAATAAGGCAGACGATGAGGTTCTGCCTTATTTTTTTATGAAGAGACGCTGCATGCAACATCTCTACAATTTATTACCAAATTGACACCCGTTTTTCGACAGGCACAAACAATTTGTTGTCTGGCTTAATACCAAAGGCATCATACCATGCCTGAACGTGTGGTAAAGCACCATTTACACGCCATCTGCCCAAAGAATGAGGGTCTGACTTAGTTAGCTTCAAAATCTCTTCTTGACGGATATTGCCAGCCCATACATTGGCATACGAAAGGAAGAAGCGTTGATCGGGTGTAAAACCATCAGCATTTACTAGCGGTTTCTCGGCTGTTACTGTTTTAAATGCGTGATATGAAACCTGTAAACCGCCATGGTCAGCTATATTTTCGCCAAGGGTAAACTTACCATTTCCATGAGTTCCGGGTGCAACAACGATTGAATCAAAGAAATCGGCCATAACTTTAGCACGTTCATCAAAATTCTTTTTATCGGTTACAGTCCACCAGTTTTTCAGGTTACCTTCCTTATCAAACTGACAGCCCTGATCATCAAATCCGTGAGTCATTTCATGTCCTATTACCACGCCAATAGCTCCGTAATTAAATGCATCGTCGGCATTCATATCAAAAAAAGGTGGTTGTAAAATACCGGCAGGGAAACAAATCTCGTTGGTTGTTGGATTGTAATATGCATTTACGGTCTGAGGAGTCATTAGCCATTGATCACGGTCAACGGGTTTTCCGGCTTTTGAAAAATTGAAATCATGGTCAAATTGGTTTGAACGTACTATATTAGCATAATACGAATCTTTTTTAACGTTAAGTTTGGAGTAATCGCGCCATTTGTTTGGGTAACCAATCTTTACATAGAATGCATCCAGTTTTTCTTTCGCCTTCGCTTTGGTAGAATCACCCATCCAAGGCAACGCTTTGATACGTTCAGCTAATGAAATCTGCAAGTTATGAACCAATTTCAACATGCGTTCTTTAGCTGCCGGTGGAAAATACTGTTTTACATACATTTGTCCCACTGCTTCACCCAAAACACCGTCAACCATATCCACTGAACGTTTCCAGCGTGGACGTTGCTCTTTTTTACCCGACAATACTTTAGCATAGAATTCAAAGTTTTGAGCATAAATAGCATCGCTCAAATAACTGGCTGAGCCATCGATGAGTTTCCATTGCAAATAAGCAATTTGACTAGCAATTGGTTCTGATTCAATGATTTTACCAACTTCAACCAACGATTCCTTTTGCGACACACTAAGCACTTTGGTGTTTTTCAAGCCCAAGGCATTCAAATAGTCAGTCCAGTTGATAACCGGAACAAGTTTTTGAAGTTCAGCAACGGTCATTTTATTGTAATTGGCGTGTGGGTCACGTAATTTCACGTTGTCATAAGCAGCGGTAGCCAATCGGGTTTCTATTTTCAATACAGCTTCCATATTGGTTATAGCTTGAGCTTCAGTAAAACCAACTTGTTTAAACATCTTGATAACGTGTTGTTTATATTTGTCACGAATCTCTTTGGTGTGAGCATCATTATCTAAATAATATTCACGTTCGCCTAAGCTAATGCCACTTTGGTAGGTTTGCACTAAGTTTTCCTTGCTGCTCATTTGGTCGGCATCTACACTTATCGAAAAATAAGTATCGACACCAGAACGATAAAGTTTGGGCATTAATTTTATCAATTCCTGATTGGATTTAAGGGCTACAATAGCTTGTAAATCTGCTTTAATTGGCTCATAACCATCTTTATTCAGTTTGGCACTGTCCATAGATATGTTATACAAATCTGCAATTTTTTGTTCAATAGTACCTTCTGCACCTCCTTTAGTTGCAATTCCGGTTATTAAATCTTTTAGTTGTTTCAGATTGGTTTCTCTGAGCTTATCAAAGCTGCCAAAACGTGAATACTCGCCTGTGAGTGGATTATTTTTCATCCAGCCACCACAGGCATATTTGTAAAAATCATTTCCGGCTACAGCAGTTGTATCCAGATTTTTTAAATCGATACCCGTAGTATCTTTCGGTTTATTGCAAGCTGTTGTCATAAGTGCTACTGCAATGATTGGAATAAAAATTCGTTTCATACATGATTAATTTGAGTTTATAAAATTCTTTGTTTTTAAATAATGACTCAAAAATAGAATATTTATTACTTCCAAATACCAAAAATCCAAAATAATTATCGAAAAAGATGAATATTGTTCAAAGTTAGAGCGTTAAAATTGCAGGATTATCCACAGAATCAATGATTTGGAACAATTCGGAGAGTGTCTCGGCGCGTAGCATGGCAATGCGTGTGTCTTTAAAATTGGGAATACTTTTAAAAACAGGAGTAGCAGCAAGATGCCGCCGACTATGAATAATTCCTTTTAGTCGTTGGTGATAAACCGATTCAATAGTCGTATTTTCATCCATATCAAGCCATTTAACAGAAGCAATAATATGCTCTTTCAGAATGGCTTTTTGTTCTCCGAAAGATAAAAGTGGAGTTGAATTTCCGGTAGCAAAAAACTGTTTCATCTCACCAAAAATCCAGGGGCGACCAATAGCCGCACGACCAACCATAACTGCATCCACACCGTAACGATTGAAACATTCGGCGGCACGTTCAGGTGTAGTTACATCGCCGTTACCGATTATAGGAATATGCATGCGCTGGTTGTTTTTTACATCGCCAATTAGTGTCCAATCCGCATCGCCCTTATACATTTGAGCACGGGTTCGCCCATGAATGGCTAGTGCTGCTATGCCGCAATCTTGTAATTGCTCAGCTAAACCAACAATGATTTTACTGTCATCATCCCATCCCAAACGAGTCTTTGCTGTTACCGGAATATTGACAGCTTTCACTACTTCCGAAGTTATTTCGAGCATGCGTGGTATATCACGTAATAGCCCCGCTCCTGCCCCTTTGCCGGCAACTTTCTTTACCGGACAACCAAAATTAATATCAATAATATCCGGCATTGCTTGTGAAGCAATTATAGCAGCTTGTGCCATCGATTTTGGATCATGACCATAAATCTGAATAACCACCGGACGCTCTTGTTCATAAATGGTCAGCTTTTGTTGTGTGCGGTTTACACTTCGAATCAAAGCTTCAGATGAAACAAATTCGGAATAGACCATATCCACACCGAAACGTTTACAGATCAAGCGAAATGCAGGATCGGTAACATCCTCCATGGGTGCCAGAAAAAGTGGTTTCTCTGGAAATTCTATATTGGCTATCTTCATACAGGCTATAAATTCGGAATGCAAAGGTAGGAAAAATCTTAGAGTTCTATATTTCGAATTGGATTATCTATCTTTGTAGCCAAATT
>CAZEEB010000125.1:0-6426 GCA_964511245.1 uncultured Paludibacter sp. | reverse complement strand
ATTCATTATTATTATTATAAAATTTTTTAAACAAAATTTATATGAAACCAACTCATATTGAGCATTTAGGCATTGCTGTAAAAAGCCTTGAAACAGCTATACCTTACTATGAAAATATTCTAGGATTAACATGTTATGCTGTAGAAGAAGTTACTGAACAAAAAGTAAAAACCGCATTTTTTAAAGTTGGACAAACTAAAATAGAATTATTAGAATCGACTGACCCTGAAGGTCCTGTAGGAAAATTTTTAGATAAAAAAGGAGAAGGAGTTCATCACATTGCATTTGCAGTTGAAGGATTGCAAGACAAGCTTAATTTGGCTGCTGAAAGAGGTGTGACTTTAATAGATAAAACTCCACGAAAAGGCGCTGAAGGTTTAAATATTGCATTTTTGCACCCAAAATCGACCTTTGGAGTTCTAACTGAACTTTGCGAAGATCCAAATAAATAATAAAACAAGTGAACAAGTAAACCAAAAACAGTTTACTTGAAACTTTTGACATAAGACATAAATAAACAAATGGAAAATCAACAGAAAGTAAAAAACCTCATTGATTTGCGTGTGCAAGCAAAATTGGGAGGTGGTGCTAAACGAATTGCTTCACAACATGCAAAAGGTAAATTTACTGCGCGTGAAAGACTTGAGATGTTGCTTGACGAAGGTAGTTTTGAAGAATTGGATATGTTTGTTACACATCGATGCAACAACTTCGGACTTGAAAATGAAAAGTACTTAGGAGATGGCGTTATTACAGGGCATGGTACTATTGATGGAAGAACGGTTTATGTATTTGCACAGGACTTTACTGTTTTTGGAGGTTCACTTTCTGAAACCATGGCGCTTAAGATCTGTAAAGTAATGGATATGGCAATGAAAATGGGTTGTCCCATGATTGGAATTAACGATTCGGGTGGCGCACGCATACAAGAAGGTGTAACTTCATTGGCAGGATATGCTGAAATATTTGAACGTAACATTTTAGCATCTGGTGTTATACCTCAAATTTCAGCCATTTTTGGCCCATGTGCCGGTGGTGCAGTATACTCTCCTGCCCTTACCGACTTTGTAGTTATGACCAAAGAAAACAGTTATATGTTCGTTACCGGTCCTAAAGTGGTAAAATCGGTTACAGGCGAGGATATTTCAACAGAAGACCTTGGGGGCGCGGATGTTCATGCCCGTAAATCAGGCGTTTCGCACTTCAAAGCAGAAGATGAACAAGAAGGCATGTTACTAATCCGTAAATTACTTTCATATTTGCCACAAAACAATTTGGAAGAACCACCTTTATTTGAAAATAATGATCCAATTATCAGATTGGACGACAAATTAAATACCATTGTTCCCGACAATCCAAATATGCCTTATGACATGAAAGATGTGATTCATGCCATTGTAGATAACGACGAGTTTTTAGAAATTCACAGACATTATGCTCGAAATATTATTGTTGGTTTTGCTCGTTTTAATGGAGCTCCAACAGGCATAGTGGCTAATCAACCAAATTTTCTAGCCGGAGTTCTTGATTGTGACGCATCGCGTAAAGCAGCTCGATTTGTTCGTTTCTGCGATGCTTTCAACATTCCGGTATTGACTTTGGTTGATGTTCCCGGATTTTTACCAGGGTCAGGCCAGGAATATGCCGGTATTATTACACATGGTGCTAAACTAATGTTTGCTTATGGCGAAGCTACTGTTCCAAAAGTAACTGTCACTATTCGTAAATCTTACGGGGGGGCACACGATGTGATGAGCTGTAAACAACTTCGAGGTGATTTTAACTACGCATGGCCAACTGCCGAAATTGCGGTAATGGGGGCTGCAGGTGCAATTGAAGTACTCGAAGGAAGAGCTATCGCTGCCATTACCGACCCAGAGGGTAAAGCAGCATTTGTAAGTGAAAAGGTAAATGAATATAAAGAAAAATTTGCTAATCCTTATCAAGCAGCTGCTTTTGGTTATATTGACGATATTATTGAACCACGCAATACCCGATTCAGAGTTATTCGTGCTTTCCAGGCTTTAGAAACGAAAAAGGTTATTAATCCGCCAAAAAAACATTGTAACATACCTCTTTAATTAATAATTCACAATTAATAATTAGAAAAAATGATTTTTCAAAAGTTTTTTCGACGAATAACGTTGAAGCAAAAAAAAGCAAAAATTGCCCGTTCAATAAAAGTGAAGGAACTACTGGGCATGAAAGAAATACCAAATGCCGACATGGTTGCAATTGCGATGGCATTACATCTGTATTATGATGAAGTACATGACGACGAAAGCAATGTAATTACTATTAAGCGAATTGAAAGACGTTATTCGCCATGGAGCTCAAAAATTTATGGAATAAATAATAAATAAAATTATGAAGAAATTCAAATTCAAAATAGAAGGGGTGTCGTACAGTGTTAATGTACAAACAGTTGAAGGAAATGAAGCTAAAATTGAAGTAAACGGAAAAATGTATTCAGTTGAGCTTGAAGAAGAACTAAATCCATTAAAAACACCTATTTTAGTTCGAAAAGAGGTTGTAACAAAGCCTGGTGAAAATAAAATTACAGCCAAAGCTGCTCCAATGCCACCTTCGGATAAACCAAGTGCTAATGGTCTTAAAGCTCCACTTCCGGGCAGTATTATCCGACTTGTTGCCAAAGTTGGCGATACGGTCAAAGAGGGTGACATCTTGTTGGTAATGGAGTCAATGAAAATGGAAAACAATATTTTATCCGAAAAAAATGGGGTAATAAAGAAAATTAATGTTGAAGCCGGGCAAGCAGTTATGCAAGATGACATTCTATTAGAACTCGAATAAAAAATTGATTTTGAAGTATTGATAAATTAAATGTCTTACTTTTGTGTTTTTAAAAATTATTTCATTTAATCCAATGCAAAAAAAATATACGTTCATAGGCTCCATCATTTTATCTGCCTTATTACTCACTTCATGTGTAAATAATGAAGTTAAAACTATTAAGCTAAATAATAGTTCATTAACTTTGCTTATGGGTCAAACCGATTCACTTATTACTTCTTTAACGGTTACTGGCGATATCAGTAAACTTCCAGTTACATGGACTTCCAGTGATTTGAGCGTTGCAACAATAAAAAATGGACTAATAAATGCTGTAAGAAATGGTACTACAATAATTACGGCAAAAGCAGGAGATAAATCGGCAGCTTGTCAAGTTGAAGTAATTAACAAACTAACTCCCACAATTTCATGGGGTCAACTATGGTATTACGGTGATGCTTATGGAACAAAAACTGATTCCATACCAAAAAAACAATCACATAATTTTGTAATTTATCTTGGAAGCCCACTAGTTAATATTCAAAGTTATTTTAACGGAACAGATGACCGTGTAATGCTTGAAATTAATACCGACACAATATATAAAACATCAATTCCATCCGGTACTTATGATATGATGACTACCCTTTCACGAGATCAACTTGTTCCAAACAGCATAGTACCAGCCTATGTATTAGATAATTATCCCTGGGGAACCTGGTATTTTGGAAAAACAAACAATGACATTGTAATGGGAAATGTAATTATAAATAACTCGAATGAAATCTATGATCTACAATATACATTAATTGATTATTATGGCAATACTATTTCAGGTACATTCCATGGGGTTTTGACTTACAATAATGGAACACAAAGTGCAATTTCTGTTGTTAAAAATTTAAGGTATAAATCACAAGCAAAACAAATTAATTTCAAAAGGCGCTGATATTATATTTCAACTTTAAAAAGAGCAATATAGCTCTTTTTTTTGCACACTTCCAAGCAAAGTATGCCATTTTTGGTCATTTTTGAAAAAAAAGTCCTATCTTTGTCACAAATTTCACAAACAAATTTTACGTTATTAAAAAACTAACTTTAAAATAAAAAACCGAATGAAATTATTAGAAGGAAAAACTGCTATCGTAACGGGTGCTGCACGTGGTATTGGAAAAGCAATAGCCTTGAAACTGGCAAGCGAAGGAGCAAATATTGCATTTACAGATTTAAATATTGATGATAACGCACTCAATACTCAAAATGAAATTGAAGCTTTAGGAGTTAAAGCTAAAGGATATGCATCTAATGCTGCTAATTTTGATGAAACGCATACAGTTGTTGACGAAATTGTAAAGGAATTTGGAAGAATTGATATATTGGTAAACAATGCTGGAATAACTAAAGACGGTTTGATGATGCGAATGAGTGAAGGACAATGGGATGCAGTTATTAACGTAAACTTAAAATCTGCCTTTAACTTTATTCATGCTTGTACACCAGTCATGATGAAACAAAAATCAGGAAGTATCATCAATATGAGTTCAGTAGTAGGTGTATCAGGCAACGCCGGTCAATCAAATTATTCAGCTTCAAAAGCAGGAATGATTGGCTTAGCAAAATCTGTTGCAAAAGAATTAGGCTCACGTGGGATTCGTGCAAATGCTATTGCACCTGGATTTATTGAAACAGAAATGACTCATGCATTAACAGACGAACAACGAGCAAAATGGGCAGAAGTGATTCCATTGCGTCGTGGCGGTAGTCCTGATGAAGTTGCAAAGGTTACACTTTTTCTTGCATCCGATTTATCGAGCTATGTGAGTGGACAAGTAATAGCTGTATGTGGTGGAATGAATACGTAAACTTAAAAATTATATACATAAAAAAGTGCTTTGAAAATAATTCAAAGCACTTTTTTTATTATCAAATATCGGTCACTTTTTCTTTCTTATAATTTATATTTGTAATTAAACGTAGTGAAGTATCCTTTGTGAGATAACTCCAAGCCCAATTAAAAAATATAATTAATTTATTACGAACACTAAGTATAAGCATTAAGTGCAAAAACATCCAAACATACCAAGCAAAAACCCCTTTAAATTTAATAAACGGTAATTCTACTACAGCTTTATGTTTGCCTATTGTAGCCATCATTCCAAAATCGCTGTATTCGTATTCCTGTAGTTCATAATTATCAGATTTCATGGATTTTACAATATTTTTTCCTAGTATTTTAGCTTGATTTATAGCTACATTAGCCACTTGAGGATGTCCATTAGGATATTTTGGAGTTTCCATGTAAGCTACATCGCCAAGTGCATAAATATTATCGTATTTTTTTAATCGATTAAATCGGTTTACTACATATCTGTTTCTAACAATGTCTTCATCACCTAAACCATCGATAATATTTCCGGTAACACCTGCAGCCCAAATAACATTTTTTGTTGGTATAATTTCACCCGTATTTAAAGCAGCATTATTTCCATCATACGATGTTAAGAATGTTTCTGTTTTAACAATAACACCAAGTTCTTCCAGATATTTTCGTGAAGCCTTTTTTGACTCATCGCTCATATTATTGAGCGTGTTTTTGCTCCCTTCACAAAGAATAATATTAAACTTCGAAAAATCAATATTATGATAATCTTTCGGTAAAATATTTTTGCGTAATTCGGCAAATGCACCAGAAAGTTCAACACCAGTTGGACCACCACCCACTATCACAACATTCATCCAGGCTTGTTTTTCATCTGGATTTGCAAAAATTTCTTTTTCAAAACTGAAAAGCATTTTATTCCGAATATCAATTGATTCTTGTGTCGTTTTCATCGAAAATGCATTCTCACTTATCTGTTTATTACCAAAAAAATTGGTCTTACAACCGGTTGCAATAATTAAATGGTCATAGGGAATAGTACGGTCATAGGCAGTCATTATTTTCTTTTCAGATGGGTTAATACTTGTAATATCAGCCATCCTAAAATCAACATTCTTACTTTTTTGAAAAAGTTTTCGAAATGGAAACGAAATACTGGAAGGCTCAAGCCGTCCGCTTGCCACTTGATAGAATAAAGGCTGAAACTGATGATGATTCTGTTTATCAACTAAAATAACCTTTAAATTAGCCTTCATCAACCTTTTTGCCAATTGTAAACCTGCAAAACCACCTCCGATTATAACAACTTTATCACCTTTATTAAAACTAAATTTTGCCATTGCCAAGTTTTTTAATAATTTGAATTCATTAACTTAGTAACAAATAATAAGCTGTATTGTTGTCAAATAAAGATTTTTTTCTTTATTTATCTAATGCTCATGCTTATTTAAACCGTACTGAATACAAATATACTCAATTTTTATTTTAATTCTTTATCTTTGCACAAAAAAGCAGGTCGGTTTGTCGCTTCGTCTTTTTTAACGAAGAGGAAAGTCCGGGCAACATAGAGCTCCATATTTCCTAACGGGAAGCTGTTTGTGAAAGCAGAGTAGCGTAACAGAAAATAACCATCCACCAGCAGGCGGAAAAGGGTGAAAAGGTGAGGTAAGAGCTTACCGGATTTCGTGGCGACACGAGATGCCGTACGTCTTATGGGTTGCAAGATCATGTACACCAACGCATGTAGGGTTGCT
>CAZEEB010000124.1:0-6679 GCA_964511245.1 uncultured Paludibacter sp. | reverse complement strand
CCGAACTTCAATTTGGAAAACTAAATGTAACGGCTATTGCCTCACAGCAAGAATCTCAAACTCAAACCGTTAGTTCCAAAGGTGGTGCTCAAACTACTAAATTTGATATCGGTGCTGATAATTATGACGACAATCGACACTTTTTTCTTGCACATTATTTTCGGGATACCTACGAAAATGCAATGAGCAAATTACCATATATCTCGTCGGGTATAACTATAAATCGGATTGAAGTATGGGTTACGAATAAACGCGGTAATTATGATCAAGCCCGTAACATAATGGCTTTCATGGATTTAGCCGAAACTGACAAAATAGACAATAACCATTGGTACGTTACAGCACCAAATAAATTGCCAAATAATAAATCAAATTCACTATATTCTGAAATTTCTACAATACCGGGTGTGAGAGATATTCAGCAAACCAACTCGCTTTTATCTTCAAAATATAGTTCCCTTAGCAATAGTTTTGCAGGTGGCGAAGATTACGAAAAAATTGAAAGCGCCCGAAAGCTAGATCAGTCAGAATATACACTAATTCCAACTTTGGGTATAATTTCACTTCGTAACGCGCTTAACCCCGACGAAGTGCTGGGCGTTTCATACGAATACAGTTATGGTGGGCAGGTTTACCAAGTAGGTGAGTTTTCTACCGATGCAGTTACTGCACCTCAAGCATTGATAATCAAACTATTAAAAGGGACTTCGCCATCGCCTCAGTTAAAATCGTGGGGACTAATGATGAAAAACGTGTATAGTTTGGGTGCACTTCAAATTCAACCTGATAAGTTTAAGTTGAATATTGTTTACAGAAATGATTCCATTGGTACAGATTTACAATATCTGACTATTGGAAATATAAAAAATAAATTATTGTTGAAAGTAATGAATTTGGATAATTTGGATACTAAAAATCAGCCCAATCCAGATGGAAAATTTGATTACGTAGAAGGCTATACAGCCATTTCAAATACCGGGCGTATTATTTTTCCGGTGCTTGAGCCCTTTGGAAGTCATTTAAAAGTTGAAATTGGAAATGATGAAATAGCAAAAAAATATATATATCAGGAATTGTACGATTCAACGCTTGTGGTGGCTCAGGAATTTAGCGAGAAAAACAAATTCCGCTTGGTAGGCGAATACAAAGCCTCATCAGGTTCGGAAATTAGATTAAATGCTATGAATGTGCCTCGTGGTTCGGTTACTGTAACTGCGGGCGGTGTAACATTAGTTGAAAATAAAGACTATACGGTGGACTATACCATGGGAACGGTTAGCATAATTAATACATCGTTAATTGAATCAGGAACAAAAATTGATGTTAAACTGGAGAATCAATCTATGTTTAGTATGCAGCGTAAAACTCTGTTGGGTACGCATTTAGAATATAAATTTAATAAAGATTTTAGCTTGGGAGGTACAATCATGCATTTGTCAGAAATGCCTCTTACAACTAAAGTAAATACAGGAAACGAACCTATATCTAATACCATTTGGGGGCTAAATACTTCCTGGCGAACTGAATCGCAATGGTTGACTAATGTGATAAATAAAATACCATTTGTAAATGCCACAAAACCATCAACTATTTCATTTAATGCTGAGTTTGCACAGCTTATTCCCGGACATTCAAACGTTGTAAGTAATGCCGGTTTGGCTTATATTGATGATTTTGAATCAACTCAAACCTCTATTGATATTCATTATCCGGTGAATTGGTATTTAGCAAGTACACCGTATAATCCTAACACTAGTGCTGTTCCATATTTTCCGGAGGCTGCACTGAGCAATAATGTGGATTATGGTAAAAATCGTGCATTATTCTCGTGGTATTATGTTGATCCTGTTTTGAATAGTGATAAATACCCATCTCCAACCTATTTACGGAATGATTTAGATGCTCAATCAAATCATCTTACTCGTGATGTTACGATTCCTGAAATTTTCCCGAACAAACAATATCTTGCCACACAAACCTCACGCATGACGGTTTTAAATCTTTCCTATTATCCAACAGAACGTGGACCATACAATTTGGATGTAAATGGCATGAATACAGATGGATCATTGTCAAATCCATCCAAACGTTGGGGTGGGATAATGCGTAAATTAGATGCTACCGATTTTGAAACTTCAAATATTGAATATATAGAGTTTTGGATGATGGATCCTTATGTAAAAGGTGGTATGAATCAAACAAAAAGTGGAGATCTATACTTTAATTTGGGAGATATTAGTGAAGATATTTTGAAAGACGGAAAAAAGTTTTTCGAAAATGGTTTACCGCCTGATGGTGATCCAACCAAAACTGAAACAACCGTTTGGGGACGAATTCCGAAAACTCAATCTACCGTTCCTGCATTTGATAATACCGCTGGATCACGCAAGAATCAAGATGTGGGATTAGATGGACTATCAACAAATGACGAATTTTTATTTCCAACCTATCAAACTTATGTTGATGCAGTGAAAGCAAAAATTACTACTGACGCCCTTCAGAAAATGAAAGATAATCCTTTTTCGCCACTCAACGACCCTGCCGGTGATAATTATCATTTTTATCGTGGAACAGATTATGATAACCAAAAGTTGGATGTGCTAACCCGATATAAACATTTCAACGGAGTTGATGGAAACTCGCCCGATGCAAATACAATTGTTGAATCTTACCCAACATCTGCCACTTCATTGCCTGATGGTGAAGATATTAACGGCGATAATACAATGAACGAGTATGAAAAATACTATCAGTACCATGTACGAATTGACCCCAATCAAATGAAAATTGGAACAAATTATATTACTGACCAAATTACATCCAATGTTCAGCTTAAAAATGGTAAGGTAGAACCTGTAACCTGGTATCAATTTAAAATTCCAATTCGTCAATATGATGATAAAATTGGAAGCATACGAAACTTTAAATCTATCCGGTTTATCAGAATGTTTATGACTAATTTTCAAGAAGCTGCAACTTTACGGTTGGCCACACTTGATTTGGTACGAGGCGAATGGCGTGGTTTTAACAAACCATTATATACTACCATAGCTTCACCTTCAACATTAGCTAAGCTTGATATTCAATCGGTAAATATTGAAGAAAATGCCAGTAAAACTCCCGTGAATTACGTTTTACCACCCGGTGTAAGTCGTGAAACTGACCCGGGACAACCTCAATTGCTTCAACAAAATGAACAATCAATGGTGTTACGAGTGAGTGATTTATCGCCCGGTGATGCAAAAGGAGTTTACAAAAATACCGGATTTGACATGCGCCAATATAAGCGGATGCAAATGTTTGTTCATGCCGAAAAAATGGTGGATGATACATACAATCTTAAAGATTACGAGCTAAGCTGTTTTATTCGAATTGGATCAGATATGGTAAATAATTATTATGAATATGAAATACCATTGAAATTGACACCCGCCGGAACGTATGTGAGTGATGATAAAAATGCTGAATCCCCGGACAGAAAAATTGTATGGAATCCAGAAAATATGTTTAATTTTTCGTTTGATGCACTAACTAAAGCCAAGCTAAAACGCAATCAAGCAAAACAAAATGGCTCTGCAAATATTTCTAATTTATTGCCTTATACAATTTATGATCCCGACAAACCATTAAATAAAATTTCTGTTGTTGGAAATCCGTCCATATCAAATGTGGAAAATATAATGATTGGCGTCAGGAATGTAGGAAATAGTACAAAGTCTGGCGAAATTTGGGTAAATGAACTGCGGATGTCCCAATTTGATGAATCGGGTGGCTGGGCAGCGATGGGAAATTTATCAGTTGGATTATCTGATTTAGGCACTGTTAATTTATCAGGAAGAGTAGAAACTGCAGGTTATGGCGGCATTGAAAGCAATGTCATGACCCGTAGAATGGAAGATTTATATCAAATGAATTTTTCAACTGCTTTGGAATTAGGACGCTTTTTACCTTCGGAAGCCAAATTGAGAATTCCGGCTTACTTTTCGTATACTAACGAAACATTATCGCCAAAATACAACCCAATTGATCAAGATGTATTGCTTTCTGACGCCATTAACAATGCTTCAACTCAAAATCAAAAAGACACTTTAAAATTAATTTCTCAAACTGTAAATACTACGAAAAGCTTTAACATAACAGGTGCAAAAGTAAATCTTAGAAGTAAGACGCCTCAATTTTACGATCCGGCAAACCTAACATTTACTTATGCTTATAATGAAACGAACCAACATAGTTCAGAAATTGATCAAAATTTGGTTAAAGATGAACGTGGATCAATTGATTATTCATTTTCATTTAACCCAAAACCTGTTGAACCATTTAAAAACCTAAAGGCACTTGATAATCCGATATTTAAAATTATAAAAGATTTTAATTTTAATTTCTTGCCAACATCTTTAAATTTCAATACCAATTTAAGTAGACAGTATTCACAAGTTAAGTTGCGTGATTTGAATGCTTTAACTACCGGAATTTCAAGCAATTTACTTGATATGACATCCAGCAAAGATTTTAGGTGGAACAGACAATTTGATTTAAAATATGATTTAAGTAAAGGATTGAAATTCAGCTTACAAACGGCTATGAATGCTAGTATTGCAGAGCCATATTACACCCCCGAAATGGGAAAACAGTATTATGAATCATGGAGAGATTCGGTATGGACAAAAATAAAACAACTTGGTACGCCTTATACTTACCAACAAGTTTTTACAGCATCGTGGAATATCCCAATAAATAAATTGCCTTTACTTGATTGGATAACAGCCAATGCCAATTACAATTCAACGTATAACTGGAACAGAATGGCTAGTATCCCAAACATTAAAAATCCGGCTGATCAACCTGGAAATATTGCAACTACTATGGGTGCCTGGTCGTTTGACGGACAATTTAATTTTGAAACTTTATATAATAAATCTAAATACCTAAAATCTGTAAATCAGCGTTTTACCCAACAATCAAATTTGGTTAATACAAAATTTCAAGCAAAAACATTCAAGCAAAAAATAAAGTTAACAAAAGACAAGTCTTTCACTGTAAACCATCGATTGGGAAGTGAAAAATTTAAATTTATGGCTGTTGATCGCACTGGAAAAGCCGTAAATTTAAACTTTAAAGCCAAAAATCCTAATGAATTAACAATAACACCAACAGCCGATACCGATAGTTTACAACTTACACTTGTATCAATTGATCCAAACCTTCAAAATCCAGCTAAAACTACAGTGGATGTTTTGACAAGAGCACTGATGATGGTACGAAAAGCTTCCATCAGCTATCGTGAATCGAACAGCATGGTTTTACCCGGATTTCAGAAGCAACCAGATTTTCTGGGACAGCAAATGACTGATTATGGAGCTGCACCTGGCTATGGTTACACCTTTGGAATAATTGATCCCAATATTATTGAGAATGCCAGATTACACGGTTGGCTTTCAAGCAATGATTCAATCGTAACTCCGGCAACAACAGCATTCACTTCCGATTTGGATATCAAAGTTTCTCTTGAGCCGTTTACAGGATTTAAAATAGATTTGAATGCAAAACGTACTGAGGCTTCTAATACCAGCATTCAGTATAATTTTGATATGCAAAAAACCTTTACAGGAAGCTATAATATAACCATGATGGCACTTGCAACTGCTTTTAAACCCATTGGCACGGATCAACAAAATTATAATTCGGAGCCATTTAATAATTTAATTGCTAACCGAAAAGTGATAGCCGATAGATTAAATGCAAAGTATAAGGGTTCAAAATATCCAAATTCAGGTTTTATAAAAGGCACTGCCAATGCAAGTTCAGATTTTAATGCTGGTCTAGGATCGTACGGTCAGAACTCAGCCGATGTTTTAATTCCTTCATTTCTAGCTGCTTATACAGGCAGGGATGTAAATTCTGTTGAAACAAATCCATTTCTTTCAATTTTAAGTATTTTACCAAATTGGAGACTGACTTACGATGGATTATCAAATATTAGCTTTTTTAAGGATGCGTTTAAATCAATCAGTTTGACACATGCATATACCTGTCGGTACAGTATAGGTTCATACACATCTTATTCTACCTGGGTAGCCATGGGAGGCGACGACAGTGCTTTAGGATATGTACGTGATGTTCAAAGCAATAATCCTATTCCATCCTCACCTTACAATATAGGCGATGTTTCCATCAATGAGCAATTCAGTCCGCTTATCGGCGTAAATGTAGTGATGAAAAACAGTATGACCGGAAAATTAGAGTACCGTAAACAACGTAATATGGCGTTAAATTTATCAAGTACTCAATTAATTGAATCGTCAAATGATGAGTTTGTTGTAGGATTAGGATATTTATTAAAAGACTTTGATGTGATATTAAAACTCAAATCGGATAAGCAAACCAAAGTGAAAAATGATTTGAAATTGAGTGCCGATTTGTCATACAAAGATATCAAAACACTGTTGCGGAAAGTAGAAGAAAACTTATCACAGGCATCAAGTGGTAACAAAATGTTTACACTTAAAATAATAGCTGATTATGTATTTAGTTCTAAAATAAATATTCAATTATTCTACGACAAACAAATGACTACTCCACTTATATCCTCTTCTTATCCAGTTTCATCCTCAAATTTTGGAGTAAGTTTTAAATTTATGCTCACAAGGTAAACCATTTAATGAAACTAACTGTTTAA
>CAZEEB010000123.1:0-6716 GCA_964511245.1 uncultured Paludibacter sp. | reverse complement strand
AGAATTTTCGTTTAAAAAAAATAATCATTACATTTGCTAAATTATTTTCAAAACAAAATTTTTAAACAAATTGATATGAAATTCATAGTTTCGAGTACCGAATTACTGAGCCATTTACAAGCAATAAGTCGGGTAATTAACAGTAAAAACTCACTTCAAATACTGGATAATTTTTTGTTGCAACTTGATGGCAATACCCTTACAATGACTGCATCGGACATTGAAACAACATTGATAACATCGATGGTGCTTGAAACCGCCGAAGGAAATGGTAAAGTGGCCGTGGCTTCAAGATTGCTGCTTGACACTTTACGCGAATTTTCAGATCAGCCACTTACTTTTAATATTAATGATTCTAATTTGGCTATGGTAATTTCTTCGGCCAATGGTTCTTATAATTTTATTGGTCAAAATGGAGACGAATATCCACGTATGCCTCAATTAGAAGCTGATGCTCGAACCTTAACAATGGCTGTATCATCGCTTTCGTCCGGAATTTCAAAAACCCTATTCTGTACAGCCGATGATGAACTTCGCCCTGTGATGAACGGTATATTTTTCGATATTACAGTTGAAAATTTAACACTTGTGGCGACAGATGCTCATAAACTTGTGCGTTATAAAACAAAGCAAACTTCGTCTTCACTTGTGGAGGAAGAAACTGTGAATTTTATTCTTCCAAAAAAACCGGCTAATATGTTGAAAAACATACTACCAAAAGAAAGTGGTGAGGTTGAAATTCGTTTTGATGCTAAAAATGCACATTTTAAATTAGCAAATTATACCATGATTTGCAGACAAGTAGAGGGTCGTTTTCCAAATTATAATGGTGTAATACCTAAAAATAATCCCTTCAAAATAATTATTGACCGTGTTACCTTGCTCAATGCATTGAAACGCGTATCAGTTTTTGCAAATCAAGCAAGTAATTTGGTAAAACTGGCTATTAACGCTAATCAGATTTATATATCGGCACAAGATATTGATTTTTCTATTTCGGCAGAAGAAACAATTTCATGTCAATTTGAGGGTGACCCTATCAAAATTGGATTTAAATCCTCTTTCTTAATTGAAATTTTGGGTAATATAAATGCCTCGGATGTGGTAATGGAATTATCCGATGCATCGCGTGCAGGATTAATTTTACCTTTCGAAAATGAAGAGAATGAAGACATTCTTATGTTATTAATGCCCATGTTGCTGAATGATTAAAATAGAATCAAGAGCAAAGAACCAAGAATAAAGACTGGATTTACTCTAAAATAAAACATATTCCAAGGTCTAAGGTCGTAAGTCTTTAGACCTTAATTTTTAAAAATAGTTACTACTAAAAAACACCATAGTCCAAGTCTTTATTCTTTTATCTTGGTTCTAAAATCTTAATAAAATGAAACTTAACCTCAAAAACCCCATTGTGTTCTTTGATTTAGAAACCACTGGCACAAACACAAATACCGACCGAATAGTCGAAATTTCATATCATAAGCTATCGCCTAATGGAAGAGAAGAAACAAAAACGATTCGTGTAAATCCCGAAATGCCTATACCTAAAACAGCCTCTGACATACACGGTATAACCGATGCCGATGTGGCTGAATGTCCTGTTTTTAAACATGTAGCCAAAGAAATCGTTCGCGACATAGAAGGCTGTGATTTAGCTGGTTATAATTCAAACCGATTTGATATACCGCTGTTGGCTGAAGAATTACTTCGTGCCGAAGTAGATATTGACCTAATGAAACGGAAGTTTGTAGATGTTCAGGTTATCTTTCATAAAATGGAAGCCCGAACTTTGGGGGCAGCTTATAAATTCTATTGCAACAAAGACTTAATAGGAGCTCATGGAGCTGAAGCAGATGCTTTAGCAACATACGAAGTGCTTATGGCTCAATTAGATAAGTATCCGGAATTAAATAACGATATAGAATATTTATCGAAATTTACGACTCAAAATGACAATGTTGATTTTGCTGGACGAATGATTTACAATGAAAAAGGTGAAGAAATAATCAATTTTGGCAAGTACAAGGGCAGAAAAGTAACTGATGTTTTGAAAACGGATATGGGATATTATGGCTGGATGATGAACAGTGATTTTTCGCTCCACACAAAAAAAATGCTCACGAGTATTAAATTGCGCGATTTTAATAAATAGACTTCAGGCTAAGTACATTGAGAATAATCGTAATCCTTTTTGGCACAATCATTGCTGCATTTTTTTAGAATTTATGATTATTTTAATGTCAATGAAACTGCTTCCCATTTTCTCAATTGTTTTGATGTTTGGTTTGACTATGCAGCTATATAGTCAGGATAACACCGTAACGCCTCAGCGTACGGCAGAACAGGAAGCAATAAAACAAACCGAAAAATTACTGCAAGAAGTGAATTTAACTACTGAGCAGGCAAAAATTATTTATGAAATAAACCTTCGCTATGCGCGGGAGAGACAAATTTCGAACAAGCGAAGTGAAGCTGTGGAGCGAATGAAAAACAAAAATGCAGAAGTTCAACTTGTTCTTAGTCAAGAACAATACGATAAATTGCAGTCAAAACGTTATGAACGGACCAATACCGACCCTACAACTGTTGTAAATCAAAATAGACCGATAAATTCATCAGCTTTCCGTACAAATCAAGAATACAAAACCAATCAGCCAGTAAGAGTAGTTTCAGAATTTCCGGTTAGAACTAGTTTCAGACCATCAACACAAGCTATTCAAACCACTAATCAAGTCCCACAGACTGTGCGACGAAGCACCAGTTCCGAAACTCAAAACCCAACAGTACGATCAAATCCATCTTCTGTTCGGTCTTCAACCCTGCCTACACCCACTTTTGTGCCTCGAAACTCTGAACCATCCTCAAATACACTTCGGAAATAAGGCATGTCTAATTCGTATTTCAGATTTAAACAATTTACGGTTCAACAAGAAAAGTGTGCCATGAAAGTTGGCATTGACGGTGTGCTTCTGGCTGCATGGGCTTCAATTGAAAATACGAGTAAGATACTGGATATAGGTACTGGTACCGGATTAATTGCGTTAATGTTGGCTCAACGTTGTAATGCTAGCATAACAGCCATCGATAATGATAATCAAGCAGTTAATCAAGCAATTGAAAATGTTCTTAACTCGCCTTGGTTAAATAGAATCGTGGTTTTTCACAAATCATTGACTGAGTTTGCAAATGCTTCAACGGAGCAGTTTGATTTGATAATTTCAAACCCGCCCTATTTTGTTAATTCAACAAAAGCTCCAAATGAAAAACGCTCAAATGCACGACATACTGATTCATTATCACATGAAGATTTGATTGAATACTCGTACAAATTATTAAATACTAATGGTCGGATTTGCTTAATTTTACCAAGCATAGAAGGTCAAAAATGTATCGAATTTGCTGAAAAGAAAGGGTTATACTGTTCTAAAATGCTAAACGTTTTTCCAAAACCAAATGCTGCCAAAAAACGAGTTTTGTTGGAATTTTCTACAAACAAAACTGAACGAATTGAGACTGATTTGCTAATTGAATCGGATATTCGTCATCAATATTCTGTTGAATTTTCAAAGCTTGTAACCGAATTTTATTTGAAGTTGTAACATAATAAGAGAGCAAATCAAAATATGGTTTGCTCTCTTAAAAAAATCATGAATAATTTACAATAAAGCTTCAACTTTAGCAGCCAAAACAGCTTTTTGAGCAGCTCCTACTTGTTTGTCGACCAACTGACCATCTTTAAAAAATAAAATGGTTGGAATGTTTCTAATTCCATATTCGTTTGGTGTTTCAACGTTTTCATCTACGTCCATTTTGCCAATTATTACTTTGCCGTCATATTCTTTAGCCAGTTCTTCAACCACTGGTCCAACCATGCGACATGGACCGCACCATTCAGCCCAAAAGTCGATTACAACAGGTTTTCCGCTATTGATAATTTCTTTGATGTTTCCATCAGTAATTTCTAATGCCATAATTTTTATAGTTAATAATTAATAATTCACAAATGATAATTGTATAAAAATAGTTCGTAATTGTCTTGCTTTTTCTAAAACAGTATTCAGCTAAAATTGTTTTGAATTTTGAGTATAATAGCTTTATCAATAAATTCTATAGTTTCAGTAAAATGTTTCAATGTGCTTTATATTCAATTATTCCGTCGGTTTGAGCTCGTTTTAATACATGGTAAACTTTTGTGTTTATTTCAATTCTATGTTGTCGGGCAAATAAAACCACCTTGTTTGGTGATAACTCGTCAACTATATGAATATATAAATTCACATTTCCTTTGTTTGCCAATACTAAATCGGATAATTCAACTGCAAAATCATCTGATAACTGTTGAATCGGAATAGTAATAGTTAATGTGCTGATTAACTTGTCTTTAATATCATTAAAAACTTCTATTTTTTGTATTTTCAGTTCTAATTCTTTTGGTTGATTTTGATCAGTCGGTTTGTTGAATTTGTAATCCGAGCCTTTTTCTTGCACCACCGCATTTATAAACAAATACAAATCTTTAATCATGTATTTCCCAAATTCCACATAATTTTTGCCAAACAAAGCAAATTCAAATGCTCCTACATAATCCTCAAGGGTAAAAATGCCGTATTGATTGCCTGCTTTGGATGTGCCGTGTCTAAAATTTGTGACCATTCCACCTATTTTCAAAGCTTTCCCTTTGAGCGACGGCAAATCTTTTAAATCAACCGTAGTGGTATTGCAAATGTTGTTTATCTCAAATTCAAACTCGTCTAACGGATGGGCAGAAAGGTACATACCAATCAAATCGCGCTCCTTATTTAAGCGTTCAAGGGGCGACCATTCTGGTGCATACGGAATCTCGGGTTTGGAAATATCTACTGCATCCATGCCACCAAAAAGTGAGTTTTTAGTCATAGCCATATCGGTTTGGTATCTGTTACCATACCTCAAAACGGTTTCGAGTACTTGCTCTCCTTTGCTGTTTTCAATGAATAATTGTTCGCGACGGATGTCCGAAAAGCTATCAAATGCCCCCGACAATGATAGACTTTCCATAGCACGTTTATTGCAGGCAGTCAGATTTACTCGTTCAATCAGATCGAACATGCCTTTAAACTTTCCATTTGTATTTCGTTCATTTACAATAGTTTCAACAGCACCTTCGCCTACGCCTTTCACACCGCCAAGCCCAAATCGAATATTTCCGTCACTATTCACCGTAAACGTTAAATCGCTTTCGTTCACATCCGGACCCATTACGCTCATCCCAAGGTTTTTGCACTCATCCATGAATTTTCCAACTTCCGTAATGTCATCCTTGTTACGTGTTAAGTTGGCAGCCATAAACTCTGCCGGATAATGGGCTTTTAGGTATGCTGTTTGATATGCAATCCAAGAGTAACATGTGGCATGAGACTTATTGAATGCATATTTTGCAAATTCGGCCCAGTCGCTCCAAATTTGTTCCAGCTTGGCTGTAGGACCAAATCCGTTTTTTTCGCAACCAGCCATGAATTTTAGCTTCAGTTTCTCCATTTTATCAATCAGCTTTTTCCCCATCGCTTTTCGCAACTCGTCAGATTCGCCACGTGTAAAGCCGGCCAAATCGCGACTAAGAAGCATGACCTGTTCTTGATAAACTGTAATTCCATAGGTGTCGTGGAGGCGCTTTTCCATTTCGGGGAAAGCATATTCTATTTTTTCACGACCGTGTTTTCTGTTGATAAACTGAGGAATATATTGCATTGGACCGGGACGATACAATGCATTCATAGCAATTAAATCTTCAAACTGAGTGGGTTGCAGGTTGATAAGGTGTTTTTGCATACCAGCCGATTCAAACTGGAATGTACCTACCGTAAGCCCCTTACTGAACATTTCGTAGGTTTTTTTGTCATCAATAGGAATAGCATCAATATCTAAATCAATGCCTCTTGATTTTTTAATATTTAATAGTGCCTCTTTGATAATTGACAAGGTTTTTAAACCTAAAAAATCCATTTTAATAAGCCCAATTTCCTCAATCACAGAGCCTTCATACTGAGTAACGAGCATTTCCTCGTTGGTTTCTTTGTCAATGGCGGTACTTAGCGGAACAAGATTTGTCAAATCATCAGAACCAATAATAACACCACAAGCATGCACCCCCACCTGACGAACAGTACCTTCGAGCATTTCAGCATAACGGAGCGTATTGGATAGGTTTTGATCCGATGAATTTCGGGCAGTTTGCAGTTCTGTTACGTATTTCAAACAATTGGCAATAGTAACTTTAGGTGCTTTTCCATCGGCTCCTTCCGGAAATTTATCGGGAATTAATTTTGTCAACCTGTCGGCTTCCGAAAGTGGCAAACGCTGAACACGCGCCACATCTTTAATGGACGATTTAGTAGCCATTGTGCCATAGGTGATAATATGTGCTACACGTTCTTTACCATATTTATCGGTTACCCAACGTAAAACTTGCCCACGTCCGTCGTCATCAAAATCGATATCAATATCAGGCATGGAAATACGGTCGGGATTCAGAAAACGCTCAAACAGCAAATCGTATTTAAGTGGGTCAATGTCGGTAATGCGAAGGCAATATGCCACCACCGAACCTGCAGCCGAGCCTCGACCCGGACCAACCGATACCTTCATTTGACGCGCTGCATTTATAAAATCCTGAACTATAAGGAAGTAACCGGGGAAACCCATGGTTTTCATCACATCCAACTCAAAATCAATAC
>CAZEEB010000122.1:0-6747 GCA_964511245.1 uncultured Paludibacter sp. | reverse complement strand
ACAAAAAAATACTTAAACAAAAACAGAAAAATACTGAATCAATGGAATTAGAATTAAAAACCCAAAAACAGAATTCTGAAATGCAGTTTGCAAAATTCCGTTTTTGGGCTTATTAGCTAAGTTTTATAATTTACAAGCTCCATCGCCAATTTCGGCAATGTAGAACTCAGGTTTGATGCCAATTTTAGCTTCGTAAGCAGCCCCCACTTCTTTAATAAAGGTGTCAATAGCTTCATCTTTTACTAACGAAACGGTACAACCGCCAAATCCACCACCGGTCATACGTGAACCGATAACCCCTTCTATTTTCCAAGCTTCGGCAGCCATTGTGTCTAGTTCAGGACCGGTTACTTCATAATCATCACGCAACGAAACGTGAGAAGCATTCATCAATTGTCCGAACAATACCAAGTCACCTGCTTTCAGTGCTTTTACGGCGTCAGAAGTACGTTGAACTTCACCCACAACGTGGCGGGCACGTTTTTTAGCAATCGGATCAGTAATTGCCGATTCAATTGATTTGTATTCAGCCTCAGTCAATTCAGCTAGATATTTCAAAGGACGAACCGTGTTCAGTTGTTCAACCGCCAATTTACATTCAGCCACACGCTGGTTATAAGCACCCGAATCCAATTTGTGTGGGCTATGCGTATTTGAGATAAGAATTTTTACACCTTCGAGTTTCACAGGAACCAATTCGAATTCCAAGGTATCGCAATTCAGGTGAATAGCATGGTCTTTAGCACCGTTGGCTGAAGCAAATTGATCCATAATGCCGCAATTTACCAATGCAAATTCATGTTCTGATTTCTGACCGATTTGTGCCAATACAGTCCGATTAAAGTCAGTTCCCAATTGATCATTGAAAGCAAAAGCAGTAACCACTTCCAATGCTGCCGACGAAGAAAGTCCTGCTCCGTTAGGTACATTACCCCAAATTAAAATATCGTAACCCTGTGTGATAGCAATACCACGTTTCACAAACTGAGCGATAACCCCGAGTGGATAGTTTACCCACGATTTGTTAAGCGGAGTAGTCAATTGGTCGAAACCTAGCGAAATAATTTCAGGTTGGTTTAATGATTTAAAATTCATTGATTTTTTGTCGTTTTTAGCCAGCAGCAAATAAGTGCCAAAACTTAATGCACATGGAAAAACAGAACCACCGTTGTAGTCAGTATGCTCACCAATAAGATTTACGCGACCGGGAGAAAAATATACAGCTTCAGCGGTTTTGCCGTAAGCTGCTTCAAAAGCAGATTTTAATTCTTGAACAGTCATAATTGATTTGATTTATAATAGATTGATAATTTGCTAAAATTCATGCAAAGTTAGTTGAAATTACTTTTCCTTTCTAGTTCTACAATCATGTTATAAAGCATAATACTGGAAAAATAATGACAACAAAACGATAATTGTTCTTATGCTACAATTTAATCCGAAAACTCCATCAGATAGGCTTTGATAAATGCATCAATATCACCGTCCATCACTCCGTTCACGTTAGAAGTCTGATAATTGGTGCGGTGATCTTTCACGCGACGGTCGTCAAACACATAGCTGCGAATCTGTGAACCCCATTCTATTTTCTTTTTTCCGGCTTCCACAACTGCTGTGGCTGCACGGCGTTTTTCCAATTCCAGTTCGTACAGTTGCGATTTCAGCAAGCGGATGGCATTGTCTTTATTGCCAAATTGCGAACGGCTTTCGGTATTCTCAATCACAATTTCATCCATTTGGTTTGTGACCGGATTCATAAATTTATAATGACATCGCACACCGGTTTCCACCTTGTTCACATTCTGACCACCCGCTCCCGATGAGCGAAAAGTGTCCCACGACAAATTTCCGGGATTAATTTCAATTTCAATGGTATCATCGACCAGCGGAACCACATAAACCGAACAGAACGATGTCATACGCTTGCCCTGAGCATTGAAAGGCGATACACGCACCAGGCGATGAACGCCGTTTTCGCTTTTTAGGTAGCCATAAGCCATTTCGCCTTCAATTTGCATGGTTACCGTTTTAATGCCGGCTTCGTCACCATCCAATAAATTGGTAATTTCACACCTATATCCTTGCCTTTCACACCAGCGCTGATACATACGGAAAAGCATCGATGCCCAATCTTGCGCTTCAGTACCACCAGCTCCACCCACAATTTTGATAACTGCTCCCAATTTATCTTCTTCGTGCGAAAGCATATTTTTCATCTCAATGGTTTCAATCAGATTCATAGCATGACGATATGCTTCATCCACTTCTTCTTCTGATGTAACTTCTTCGCGATAAAAATCGTAGGTAAGTTGTAGTTCGTCGGCAGCTGTTTTAACCTCATTATACCCAACTACCCAGTTTCTCAATTCCTTAACTTTGCGCATTTGTGCCTCGGCGGCTTTGGCATCGTCCCAAAATCCGGGAACTTGCGTGCGCAATTCTTCTTCTTCTATTTGGATCAATTTCGTATCGACGTCAAAGATACCTCCTCAACGCAGACTCGCGTTCCAACACATTTTTCAGTTGGTCTATTGTTATCATATTTTTTGTAGTTTTTTGCCCCCAACCCCCTGAAGTGGGGCTAAAAGGCGGTTTATGTTTTGATTATTTTAAAAACAGTGTGATTATAATGTCTTAAATCCCCCTTTAGGGGGTTTGGGGGCAAGCTAAAAGAAAAAACTTGGTGTAAATACCATGCTAAAGCCAACCAAAAAACCTGCCAAAACCTGGCCAGGTGTATGTGCTTTTAGTTCGAGACGCGAAAGTGCAACCACCCCCGATATGGAAAGTACGATTACGAATAGCCAAATAGGATTAATGGCAGTACGATAGCAAACTCCGAATATGGATGCACAAAAACCACCCATACCGGCAGTATGCGCACTTATTTTCCAGCGCAGGTTTATAAACACAATTATAAAAATTGAAACTGCCGAACCCATACCCATGGCTACGATAAACACTGGAAACTGAAGTGTACGCCACATAAACAACGCCCAGAAAACATAAGCCAAAAATGAGAAAAGATAAGGCATGGTTCGTTCCTCTTTTTTGGATATAAACAAATCGTTTACTTCGCCCCGTTTCATAAGCATTAATATGGGTATTGCCGGAAAAACGCCGGTAAAAATTAAAGTGCCAATCAGAGCTACCCACCGCCAAAATATTGGCATCGGCTGAAAGATATTCATATTCATCAACATGGCCATAGCGTATGTTGGCATTAACAGCGGCTGGAATATCAGGGAAATTATTTCATAGAACTTTTTCATCAACTCATTTACTATTTATTCATTTACTATTTACTTCCAACTATAAACTACAGTCTAAATTATACCTCTTTCCGCATTCGTGCCACCGGAATATTTAATTGTTCGCGGTATTTGGCCACGGTGCGGCGTGCCACAATATAACCTTTTGTTTTCAGTACGGCTGCGAGCGTTTCATCGGTTATTGGTTTTTGCTTATCCTCATTATTGATGCAATCCTGAAGAATTTTTTTGATTTCGCGTGTTGAAACTTCCTCGCCGGAGTCGTTGGTCATCGATTCGGAAAAGAAATATTTTAACGGAAAAATGCCAAATTCAGTCTGGATATATTTGCTGTTGCTCACGCGCGAAATGGTTGAAATGTCGTAACCGGTGCGGTCGGCAATATCTTTCAGAATCATTGGTTTCATATAGGTATCATCGCCTTCAATAAAAAATTGACGTTGAAAATTGACGATGGCTATCATTGTAGTGAGCAATGTTTGTTGCCGCTGTTTGATAGCGTCGATAAACCAACGCGCGGAATCAATTTTTTGTTTTACAAACATGACCGCGTCTTTCATTTCACGGCTTTGGTTTTGTTTGTTTCCGGCATAATCCTTAAACATGTCGTTGTAGGTGCTGTTTACACGGAGTTCAGGCACATTGCTGTTGTTGAGCGAAACACTAAGCTGCCCTTCATCATTTTCCAGAATAAAATCGGGTACAATGGTGGTCATTGATTTTTCCAAAATATTTCCACTCCATGAATTTCCGGGCTTTGGATTGAGATGAATTATTTCATTCATCACTTTTTTTAGCATGCTATCATCCATTTCCAGCGCACGTTGAATTTTATCATAGTGTTTTTTCGAAAATTCTTCGAAATACTCTGTAATCAACCGAATAGCCAAATTAACAGTTATGTTTGGTTGTTTCCTTTTTAACTGTAAAAGTAAACATTCCTGAAGGTTAAAAGCAGCCACCCCCGCAGGGTCAAGCTGCCGAATTAATTCAATAATACGATACATTTCTTCGTCGGTGGTTTGTACACCTGCCTGAAACACAATGTCGTCCACCATCGCTTCGGGTGTGCGGCGCAGGTAACCTTCGTCGTCAATATTACCAATAACGTATTCAATCAGCATACGTTCATGATCTGAAACTTTAAGTAAACCCACCTGATCTTCCAGAAATTCATGAAAAGTCATACCCACCGAAAACGGTATATCTTCGTATTTGTCGTCTTTGGATGTATTGTTGGCTTTTAGTTTATAGTCGGGGATATCATCATCCGCCATGTATTCTTCGGGGTCAAAATCATCGTTGTTGCCACCATCGTCAATGCTCAAATCATCCAGTTCCTCGGTTTCTTTTTCCGATTCAGCACCCTCTTCCAATGCCGGATTTTCCTCCAACTCCTGACGGATGCGCTCCTCCAGCTCCAAAGTAGGCACTTCGAGCATTTTGATGACCTGAATTTGCGCAGGCGAAAGTTTTTGCTGTAATTTTTGTTGTAACTGTTGTCGTAACATAAATCAAAAATCGGCTATTGACCAATAATACAGCGCAAAGATACGTTTTTTTTCGGAAGAAAAGAAAGGGGGAATGAGTGACTTTTTACTCTTTCAATTTCTTTTTATCATTTGCCGGAGGCAGAAAATTCTCACCCGTAACCACGCTTTTGCCGGTTTTGGCTTCCAGTTCCTTGCGGGCATTTTTGGCTACCGCACCTCCTTTTTTACCTGCTTCGGAGTTTTCTCGCAATCCTTTTGCTTCGTCCGTTTCGGCTATTTGGCGGATGGAGAGTTCTGCTAATGCAGTAAAAATCAATTCGGCTTCGCTCATGTGGTCGCGCAGGTTTTGACTTTTCAAGCCCTTCAGCACTTTGTGTTGTTTTACCGAAAGGTCGGTCCATTCCTGATGAATAATATTGGTAAGTAACGCAAATTCATCCTGCTCTTATATTCCGGCATCTTTCCAGTAATCGGTCAGTTTGTTGTGGGTTTCCTGACCTGTCATGCGTTGTTGAATCCACTTTTCACTGCGTCCGAGGTGTTGCAAGTTCTCGCGGGCGCGGTCGAGACTTTGAGCCGGATCGGTGATTTCCTGCATCCGTTCGTAACCTACTTTTGCCAGCCATTGTTTAAGTGGCTCTGCTTTAGGCGAAGGAATAGATTGGATAATGCGCAAAAGAGTTTCCGTATCAACCACATCCGTCTCTCTGTTTTTTCCATCTTCCGCTTTCATTTTCAAGCGTACGATTTTTTCGTACGCTTCACTTCCTTCATTGGTTAGCTTTTTTTTTAAATCGCTCAAATACCTTTTGGGTATACTACTTTCAGTTAATATCTCTA
This sequence comes from uncultured Paludibacter sp., assembly GCA_964511245.1. GTDB lineage: Bacteria > Bacteroidota > Bacteroidia > Bacteroidales > Paludibacteraceae > Paludibacter. The sequence goes on along the minus strand of CAZEEB010000122.1, from coordinate 1,142 downwards.
CTACATCAATCACCGAGAAATACCATTTTTCCTCCGACTCGTCCCAATGACCGCGGATTTTTTTGCTTTCAAATAATTTTACACTGCCGTTATTTTCCATAAAGGTTGAAATTTATCAGGTTGAAAATTCAAATACTGAACTCAAAAGTAGTGATTTTTTCGGGATGTTTCAAGGGAATTTTCTTTTTTATTGTATTATTCCAAACAAAATTTCCGTAATTTTTTAATTTCCTTCTTACCCATTTTCCCGAATAAATTCCGTAGCTTTGTATTCCCAATTTCTTTGGATTACTCGTTTACTTGTCTCCTTGCTTACTGACTCGTAACTCGTAACTCCAAAACTCGTAACCATAAAATGATTGACCAAGCTACCATTGACCGGATTACCGAAGCCGCACAGATACAAGATGTGGTGGGCGATTATGTTACCTTGAAGAAACGCGGGGTAAACCTGCTCGGACTATGTCCGTTTCACGGCGAAAAAACGCCTTCATTTACGGTTTCGCCGGCCAAGGGTATTTTCAAATGTTTTGGTTGTGGCAAGGGCGGTAACTCGGTGCATTTCATCATGGAACATGAGCAAATCACATATTATGATGCACTGAAATACCTGGCTAAAAAATACAATATCGAAGTACAGGAACGTGAACTGAGTCCAGAAGAAATGGCGGTGCGCAACGATCGCGAATCGATGTTTCTGGTCAACGAATTTGCACAAAAACACTTCAGTTCCACACTTCACAATCATGTCGACGGCAAATCCATCGGACTAGGTTATTTCCGCGAACGTGGTTTCCGCGACGATATTATCCAGAAATTCCAGCTTGGTTACAGTCTCGACCAGCGCGATGCCTTTACGCAAACCGCCCTGAAAGCCAGTTACAACAAAGAATATCTTGTAAAAACGGGTCTCACACTCGAGAACGAAAGCGGACAAACCACCGATCGCTTCCGTGGTCGGGTAATGTTTCCGGTTCACTCTTTGTCGGGCAAAGTGGTGGCTTTTGGTGGTCGTATATTGAAGAAGGACGACAAAATGGCGAAGTATGTCAACTCGCCCGAGTCAGAAATTTACCACAAAGGCAATGAACTTTACGGAATTTATTTTGCCAAACAAGCCATCGTCAAACAAGACCGCTGTT
>CAZEEB010000121.1:0-6787 GCA_964511245.1 uncultured Paludibacter sp. | reverse complement strand
ATTAATTTGAAAAAGAATCTGTTTTGCAATTTTTCTTTTCAAAAAAATACTTAAACAGATGTCAATCAAACAATTATTAAGAACGAACGAAAGCATAAATTTAGTGTTCGTTGTTTCGTTTGATAAAATCTTATATCTTTGCATTTGTCAAAATAAATATTAAAAATATGAGAAAACAAGTTTCGGTTGCTTTTATGATATGTGGATTGTTATTTACAGTCTGTTTGATTGTAGCCAATATTGTAAGTCAGAAATTGATACGAATAGCCGGTTTTGACATTACAGCCGGTCTAATCATTTTCCCAATTACCTACATTATCAATGATTTAGTTGCTGAAGTTTGGGGGTACCGAAAAATGCGACTCATTATTTGGTATGGGTTTTTGTTAAATTTTTTTGTTTCCATAATTTTCAGAATCACTATTTGGGCACCATCCTCTCCCCATTTTCATTATCAAGAAGCATACTCGGCAATACTACTTCATTCCGAACGTATTGTAATAGCAAGTTTTATTGCGTTTATGTTTGGCTCATTCCTGAATGCCTACGTAATGAGTAAAATGAAGATTAGGCAACACGGACGGCATTTTCCGGTTCGAGCCATAGTTTCAACTATGGTAGGCGAAGGAGCCGATTCACTGGTGTTTTTCACAATTGCATTTACCGGTTTATTAAGTAATCATCATATTTTTATAATGATTCTGATGCAAACTTTTTTGAAAACTGTATATGAAATACTGGTGCTTCCACTTACAAATTTATTGATAAAACGCATTAAAAAACAGGAACACATCGATACTTTTGACCATGGAATCTCATATAATCCGTTTAAAATAAAGGAGATATAATTAGTTAAGGTGAAATTTAAAGTGCTTGTAGGAAAATAAAATAGTAATTTTGACGGATGTTGACAATCGAAAAAAGACTAACAATAAAAGAATGGGCTGAGGATGACCGACCTCGCGAAAAAATGCTGCACAAAGGCACAAATAGCTTATCGGATGCAGAATTACTGGCAATTTTGATAAGTTCCGGAAATAAAAATGAATCGGCGGTTGAACTTTCAAAAAGAATTTTACGCGAGTGCCATGACAATTTGAACGAACTGGCTCAACTGAATATTACCGACTTATGCAAACAATTTAAAGGAATAGGCAAGGCAAAAGCCATAACTATAGTTGCGGCATTGGAATTGGGTAAGCGTCGAAAGACAAATGAAATGCTCGAAAGAAAAAAAATCAGTTGTAGCCAAGACTTATTTGAACTTTTTGAACCGCAACTTGTCGATTTAGCTCATGAAGAATTTTGGGTAGGACTGCTCAACGGTGCCAACAAAGTGATTGAAATAAAGCGACTAACTCAAGGAGGAAGCCGACAAACAGTTGTGGATATTGCAATGTTACTCAAGTTGGCCCTGGAAAAATCGGCACTTTCAATAGTAGTGGCACATAATCATCCTTCGGGGCAAAATATAGCAAGTACAGAAGATCAACAAATTACTGCAAAAATCAAGGAAGGTTGTAAAGCCATTGGAATTTCGTTTATAGACCACATAATTATTGCCCGTGGCAAGTATTATAGTTTTGCCGACGAGGGTAAATTGTAGAACGAAACTTTGCTTACTTATAAAATTACAGATTTACAAATTCAATAATTATAAAACTACAATGCTATTAGAAGTAGAAAATGTTGTAAAACAATTTGCCGGACACAGGGCTTTGGATGGGGTTAGTCTTTCAGTGCCCGAAAATACAATTTACGGGCTACTTGGTCCAAATGGTGCAGGCAAAACAACTTTAATCCGTATAATAAACTGCATTACAGCACCCGACAGTGGAGAAGTACGCCTCAATGCCAAACGCATTAGCCCGGCTGATGTACAGCATATTGGTTACTTGCCCGAGGAGCGGGGTTTGTATAAAAAAATGAAAGTTGGCGAGCAGTCATTATATCTTGCTCAACTTAAAGGAATGTCCAGGTATGATGCGCTTAAAGCACTTAAATTCTGGTTTGAGAAATTTGAAATTCAGGCATGGTGGGATAAAAAAGTGGAGGAATTGTCGAAGGGAATGGCACAGAAAGTGCAATTTATCACTACTATTCTTCACAATCCAAAACTTTTGATTTTCGATGAACCATTTAGCGGTTTCGACCCTGTAAATGCCGATTTAATGAAACGTGAAATTCTTAATTTACGCTTCAATGGTGCAACCATTATTTTTTCAACTCACAACATGGGTACTGTTGAAGATTTATGCGAAAACATATCGCTGGTAAATCAGGCAAAAATTGTACTTCAAGGAAAAGTAACAGAAATTCGTAGCAATCATGCTACAAAAACTTTTCTGGTTCGCTCCGATAAATCAATAATCGGAACAGATTTCGATTTGCTTTCACAAATTGAAAAAGACGGAGTTTATGAAAGCAAAATTCAAAAAAATGCAACTGGAAGCAATAATGCTTTACTCGCATCATTGATAAAACAAACTGAGATTTATACTTTTGAGGAATTGTTACCCAGCATGAACGATATTTTTATCCATACGGTGGGTAAATAAAAAGTAATACTTAAATTCTTGATTTATAAAGCACTAAACACGAATAATATGTCAAAAATATCATTGATTATAAAGAGGGAATACAGCACCCGAGTGATGAAAAAATCATTTATAGTGCTTACTTTTCTTACTCCGCTCCTTTTTGCCGGCATGATAACAGTCCCACTTTGGTTGTCGAGTTTAAAAGACAGTTCGCAAAAGCATATTTACGTAATTGACCGCACCAATCAGTATCATAAAGTTCTGAAAAATAACGAATCGTATTTTTTTGATTTTGTAGATAAATCAGTTGATAAAATTAGAACCGAAAATGCTGAAAATAAGAATTTTACAGCCTTGTTGCTGATAAACGATGATTTGATTAATAATCCCAAAGCTGCAACCATTTATTCGCAGGAACAGGTAAGTCTGGAACTTAAATCGTACATTTCTGGTTTGTTAAGCACATATTTAGAACAACAAAAACTGGCAAAATACAATATCCCTAATTTGAAACAAATGGTTGATAATTCGCGGGTAAACCTTGATATTCCCACAATTAAATGGCGAAAAGACGGTAAAGAAGAAGTAGGTTCAGCAGAACTGGCTTTAATTATCGGTATGATATCAGCATTTGTAATTTACATGTTTATTGTAATTTACGGTGCACAAGTAATGGCAGGCGTTGTACAGGAAAAAACAAGCAGAATAGTTGAAGTTATAATTTCATCCGTCAAGCCATTTGAACTGATGATGGGTAAAATTATTGGTATTGCATTGGTTGGTCTCACTCAGTTTTTGATGTGGGTTTTACTAACTTCGGCATTATCAATGGCTGCCGGTAGTTTTTTTGGTGGAAGTATTGATTTGAACTCATTGCAACATGCCAATCAACTGGGAATGACATCACAAACAATGCCGGTAGGTAGCACAGAAGGCATGATTCGAGAAGTGTACAGCATGCTGAGTGGTTTTGATTTTTTGAAAATATCCATATTCTTTGTCATTTATTTTTTGGGCGGATACTTACTATATGCATCGCTTTTCGCAGCTGTGGGTTCGGCAGTTGATAGCGAAACCGATACTCAACAATTTTCGTTGCCGCTTACTTTACCTATAGTTTTTGCCATTTATGCCGCCATTTATAGTGCTCAAAACCCTGATGGTCCGCTTGCACTCTGGTGTTCAATGATTCCATTTACCTCGCCAATAGTGATGATGGTTCGGTTGCCTTATGGTGTTCCGGCATGGCAAATTGCAATTTCGCTTGGTATTTTGGTAATGTCATTTATTGGTACCACCTGGATAGCGGGTAAAATTTACCGTACAGGGATATTAATGTATGGTAAAAAAGCAAGTTGGAAAGAACTTTGGAAGTGGTTGAAGTATTAATTAGATTTGTTTGTATAATGAGAAACTTCTTGTTTTTTATATTGTTAAGCCTGATTTATTTTGAGGCATCGGCTCAAAATACCGAAACTCCAACTTACTTATTAAAAAACAAAACCAATATTTTTGGTTTATCCACCTTGAGTTTTCTCGATCCATACCTTTCACCATTAACTTACAAAGGCATAGGGCTGAATTATGAAACTAAAACTTCAGGTTTTTTATCAGCTCAAAATAAAAATATTTTCATACGAAGCACTACAAATATAGAAGTTGGAATTGCTTTAAACCCACAAATTACAAGTGCTATGATGTATGTTGGTGCCAATTATGGTTGGGGAATTCAATACCATTTTCGGATACGTAATGATTTACAAGTGCTAGTAGGTGGAATGTGCGATGTTGATTTTGGAATGAAAGATGTTGAGCGAAATGTGAATAATCCGGTCAATATTGACCTGTCGACTAACTTAAACATCACAGGGACTGCAAATTACAATTTAAAATTAGCAAAAAAAACATTGCGTTTGCAATTGGATGTTTTAAGTCCCTTATTGGGCTGTATGTTTGTGCCACGCGCCGGAGCTTCTTATTACGAAATGTTTATGTTAGGAAATCTGACTGATGCCGTACATTTTAGTTCGCTATACAATAAACGTGGAATAAATTCAACCATAGCGGTATATGTACCTTTTAATCAGTCAGTTTGGAAATTTGGTTTAAAATTAGTTGATTATAAGTATTCGGCCAACTCATTGGTCTTTAACCGAAATGAATTAAGTTTAATAATTGGAACTACTTTTGACGAAATTCATTTTGCCGGACGAAAAAATATCGCTCCAAAAAATTTCATAACTGTCAATGAATGAATTTGTTATTCTCGTATTTTTTAAAAATTTAATGCAAAGAAAAATCTATATATTTATAATTTCTATCACGTTGCTTCCATCGTGCATGAACGAACCTTACCTTGAACCAAACACCTTTAAAGGTAATTTTGAGGCACTATGGAAAATAATTGACACTCGTTATTGCTACCTTGATTACAAGCACATTAACTGGGATTCAATTCATTTAAAATATGCAACAAGGGTTGATACAGTTAAAAATCAGTTTGCGTTTTTTGATTTGATGGGAAATATGCTTGCTGAACTCAAAGACGGGCATGTAAATTTATATTCCGATTTCAATAGAAGCCGCTATTGGAAATGGTATACTGATTATCCTGCAAATTTTAATTCCTCTTTAATTTACAACAGCCGGTATTTAAGCAATAACTATCTGATTGCCAGTGATTTTAGATATGCAAAAATTTCAGAATCCAAAATTGGTTACATTTACTACGATAGTTTTTCGGCGGCATTTTCTGATACTAACATGGCTTATATTATGACCTATTTCGCCGATTGCAAAGCATTGATTATAGATGTGAGAAACAATGGTGGTGGTTCACTTGAATCTTCACGACAGCTGGCTTCTTATTTTTTTAAAACTGAAACAGTGACAGGCTATATTCGTCATAAAACGGGCGATGGACATTCTGATTTTTCCTTACCCATTGAACTTAAAACGCCGGCTGATAAAAATATCCAATGGCAACGACCAGTGGCAGTGCTTACTAACCGGCTATCGTTTAGTGCCACCAACGATTTTGTGAATAGAATGAAACAAGCCCCAAATGCCATTATAGTTGGTGATAAAACAGGCGGTGGCGGTGGTTTACCCCTTTCCAGCGAATTACCAAACGGATGGTTGGTTCGTTTTTCATCCTCACCAATGTACGACGCCTCGATGCAAGACACCGAGTGGGGCATTGATCCCAGTTTTCGCGACAGCATAAAAGTAGCCGACCAAGCCAAAGGCATTGATACAATTATTGAAAGAGCAATTGCACAGCTCAAACTGAAATACTGATAAAATTAATCAAGTATGACTAGTATAAGTCCTCCATTTCTAAACCACAACGACGAAGTTCGAATCGTTTCACCTTCGGGTTCAATTAATCCTGTTTATATTGAAGGTGCTACAAAAACACTCGCAGGCTGGGGCTTAAATGTTACCGAAGGAAAGTTTTCGCGCATGGAATATGGGCGATTTGCCGGAACAAAAGAACAACGCATTGCCGACCTGCAAGATGCACTTAACGACACATCAGTGAAAGCGATATTATGCAGTAGAGGCGGTTACGGTTTGGCTCAAATAATTGATAAACTTGATTTTACGATTTTTTCAAAATCGCCTAAATGGCTCATTGGTTTCAGCGACATCACAATTCTTCACAATATTATAACTAATCTTGGTATACCCAGTATTCATGCCGTTATGGCAAAACCACTAGCTCAGTTATCTGCTGATTGTGAACAAATTAATACCTTAAAAGGAATTTTATTTGGAAAATTTCCGGCATATACAATTCCCCATCACGTTTTAAATAAAACCGGCAAAGTCACTGGCAGACTGATAGGTGGAAATTTGTCAATTTTACTTGGTATGCGTGGTAGTCAGTTTGATTTGAACTTCAATAATGCTATACTTTTCATTGAAGATGTTGCCGAAAAACCCTATCACATCGACAGGATGCTGCAAAATCTTCGGTTTAGTGGCATACTTGCCAGTCTTTCGGGTTTGATAGTTGGTCAGTTTAGCGATTGTGACGAAGATCCACTCATGAAACAATCCGTAGTTCAAATTATTTCAAGTGCCGTAAGTGAATATAATTATCCGGTTTGTTTTAATTTTCCAGCCGGTCATATTGATTACAATGTAGCACTTATATTGGGAAGAGAAGTATCACTGGAAGTGACTGAAAATGATGCAAAAGTAGTTTTCTGACAATTTTTGAAAAACAATCTCTATTTATA
>CAZEEB010000120.1:0-6803 GCA_964511245.1 uncultured Paludibacter sp. | reverse complement strand
CGGATTCATAACCCGGAGGTCACGAGTTCAACTCTCGTTCCCGCTACAAAAAGAGAGTTTTTAGAATATCTTCTAAAAACTCTCTTTTTTATTTATTAATTATGTGTTTTAATATAAGTAAAAGTGTGACTCGGAGCTATGTAACAATTAACCACACAATTCAATTTGAAGCAGTATTGGGCTATATAATTCTTGGTTTTTTTTCAGAATAAAGTCAGTTCCGTTGGTGGTGAATAATCCACGGGTTTAAGGATGTCGGTTGTGTTCCTGTTCACTTTAGAACTGTTCACCGACTTGGATATTGTATATGCGGTCATCAACTTTTCATCATAGGAGCTGAATAGGGATTGAACTACATTTTTGGAACTTGAAACATCTAACCATTGATCAATCTTGTAGCTATCCAATATAAATGGCATTCGTTTCTTTGAGTTATGAATTTCCGTCATCATAGGATTAGCAGCGGTGGTTATAATAGAAAATGTATTAATCACTTCATTTGTATCAGGATTTATCCAACGATCATACAATCCACCGAACAAGAAAAATTCAGTCTCTGCAGGTTTAATAAAGTACGGAATTTTCTCTTTATCAACAGTTTGCCACTCAATGAAACCATTCACAGGAATAATACAACGTTGATTAGTTATAGCTTTACGAAATGAAGGTTTTTCAAATATAGTTTCACTCTTTGCGTTCAATGTATTTGACCTTAATTCACTGGCAGTCTGATTGTCTTTGACCCAAGATGGAATTAACCCCCACTTGAATAATTCTAAACGATTTTCGACCAAGACAGGTAAATCGGGGAACGAAAATCCCGAAACAAAATGGTAGGGTCTGTAAAGTTCATGATTGAAGTTTATTTCAATGCTTGAACGGCTTACTTTAGCAATTCTTTCAGTTACTTTTTCGAGTTTCTCTTCATTAATGCTTATAGCGAAACACATATTACTCAAACAATTTATGGATATGAAATCAGAAAGTTTAGAATTACAACAAAGAGATAGTCATACTTGTTTCATCTATTGCCTTTTTTATATCTTTAGTATTTAGTCGAACTTTATGTTTACAAACTTTTTTGTCAGTTATTTTATCATTATAGTTCAATAAATCATTAAAGAATGTGCTGGAGAGTGAAAATAGTATAATGTATATAAATGAAAATTAATATAATCTGGTATTTATACGTATTTTCATTAAATAATTTGTATAATTACGAAAATTTTATAATTTATCAGCACTCAGTTAACGTAACTTCATTAAAACAAAAACATTTATGAAAAAAACAAATTCTCTGTTATTGCTTTTTACATTAACTTTTCTAAATCTATTCTCTCAAGATTATATTACCTTCCCAACAGGAAAGTTTATTCAAGCTAAAATTATTGAAGTAAGTACTACTGAAATAAAATATAAATTATACGAAAACTCGGATCAAACAATTTATACTATTTCACGAAATTTGGTTTACAACTTACGGTATGAAAACGGAACTTTTGATATGCTAAATGGTATTATAATCCCAGGACCAAATACAAGCCAGCCCACTGCAAATAATGTAGCTGCTAAAAGTATAACAGCTCCTCAGTCACAAAAAGCGGCAGTACAAGCAAAAGCACCTGCTTTAGTAACAAGCACAACAAAACAAACCACAGCCGATGCGTCAACCGCTGCAAATGTACAAGCTTTGAGTAATCAACTCTCAAATTTAAGTCCGGAACAACTTAAAGCACTGCAAGTGTTGCTAAACAATCAACAAACTCAAGCCGCTCAGAATGCTCAGGCAAATCAGCAAACAGTTCAAACAGTACAACCAGTTCAAGCCGTTCAACCACAAAATGTGACGAGCTCAATAAATCAAGTTACTCAATATGCATTACCAACAAATCAAAATACAATAAATAAACCAACAACGAATGACGCTTTCAAGAGCAAAGAAATACTGGGTTTACTGTTTGGATTTAATAGTTATAATGCATTCAGTGTTTTACTTTACACTGATGATTCGGTAAAAAACTCCGATTTTGGATTTGGATATGAATTTGGATATTTGTCGAGCGATATTTCAATTGGTACTGAAAATATATTAGTAGCTGGTGTGAGGGGTACATACCATATTCCATTATCAAATTGGATGGATCCTTATGTGGGAGCAAGAGTACATGTAAAATATGCACCAGATGCCGAACAGGCAGGTTTTGGTTTTGACTTACTTGTAGGGTATAGATTATTGTTTGGAAACTTGGGGTTAGTAGTTGAATATCATGGAATAACTGACTTTTTAAACTTAGGATTAACATTGAAATTGTGAAAAATCACACATTCGAATACTTAAATATTTAAAATACAAAACAAATTATGAAAAAATATATTTTAATTCCAATTATGTGTTTGCTTTTCATTCAAGGAAAATCACAAGTAGATGCAAATAACAAACCAATTGATATAAAGTACAGAAGAAGTTCATTACACACTATTTTGGTTGAAAATGATAAATTTCCTTACAGAGATACTGTACTCAATGCATATTATAACGCTCCATTTCCTGAAAAATATAACAATCAAATGCTTCCTGAAAAATCATTTAATCCATCTTTGTATGCAAATATGGCTTTGGTAAAAGACAATGATTATCCCAATATGATAAATAATTATTTGACCCAAAACAAAATAGCTTCAAAATTGGTTTCAAAATGGTTTAATCGTCAGCCTGATGGTTCGTTTAATATGGATTTGGTAAGTGAAAGAGGTGCATACAATGCCACTGAAATGGAAGCACTTATAGCTCAAAAATCAGCTCGAGGCGTATCAGCTCTTAAAGATGCAGGCGAAGAGTTAATAGGAAACACATTTGTGGTGGTTTCGCGATTTAATTTTGTGAGTAATGCTTATGCAGCAGCAGCTGTTAATGTAGGAGCTACGGTTGCTATCGACAATTTGGTTAGTAATGATTTATTGAGAATGGGACTACACTTTGCAAAAAATTTAATAACAGAGAAAGCAGCAGAAGGATATTCAGTTTGGTGTACTTCATATTTATATAAACTAACTTGGAACGACTCTATTTCGAGTATTTTTTATAATGACTATTGGATGGATAAAAAGCACTTAGACTTAGCAAAAAAAACTAAATTTGAACACAATAATTTATTTAAACTAGAATATGTTGGAACTGAAAATTCAACATCGTTAATTACCTTTTCTTTAAAAGAATCACGAACAGCAGAACGGTATGTTTCTTTAGCAACTGTACGAAGTGTTGACAAGGTTTATGCGAAACTTCAAAAGAAATACGATGTTTTCAAAACTAAAACCCCCTTATATACAGGTTTTCCTATTACCGCAAAAATAGGCATGAAAGAAGGTGTGGAAAAAGGCGATAAATATGAGGTTCTTGAACAAGTAGTAAATGATAAAGGACTGACAAAATATGTAAGAAAGGGTGTTATTTCGGTAGATGGCAAGTTAATATGGGATAACCGTTACAATGCGGCCGAACAACTTGAAGCCAAAGCCAAAACAGATAATAATTCAATAAGCTTGGACAGAACAACTTTTAATGGCGGACAAAATTATTATCCTGGTATGTTAATTAGACAAATCAAATAGTAACTAAAAAATAAAGAAGAAAATTATGAAAAGAATGCTAAATGGAACCATGATTGCGATTATGCTTTCAATGGGGGTGTTTTTAAATCTATCTGCCCAAGCAAAAGCAAAGGCTGAAAGAGATACAAAAAATTGGAGGTATGAAATTGAATCTGCAGGCGTTGGCACTCAGGGTACATACCTCATTAAAGTTTGGTCATATTCTAAAAGACCATCAATTGCTATTGAGCAATCCAAAAAAAATGCTGTTCATGGTATTATCTTTCAGGGATTTACAGGAAAACAGGGTGTGCCTGGGCAAAAACCGCTTAGTTCAAATCCGAATATTGAAGAAGAAAAAGCCGAGTTTTTTAATTCATTCTTTGCCGATGGCGGAAAATATTTGAAATTTGTTGCAGTATCGGGCGACGGAAGTGTTGCTGCCGAAGATAGAATGTGGACAGGTAAAGACTATAAAGTTGGAGTAATAGTATCCGTAAACGTAAATTTATTACGCACAGATTTAGAGTCTGCCGGCATAATCAAGGGACTAAGTAGCGGTTTTTAAATTTTAAAAAAGATGAAGATTATGAAAATAAGAAATAAAATATCGATAGTTGGTATTGTAATAGTATCCATTCTATTGTTTAGTAATTGCACTACCACTCAGCAAAAAACAGCTGGAAATTATACCTATAAAACAGAATGCTTAGGAGTAGAAGGCGATGGAACACAAACTTTAAAAGCTTGGGGAAGCGGCCGAAATAGATTTGATGCATTTGCTCAAGCACGTAAAAATGCTATTTCTGATGTCATTTTTAAAGGGATTCTTGATGGTAAATCAGAATGTGAGATGCGAGCTTTAGTGCCCGAAGTGAATGCTCGTGAAAAATATGAGGCTTATTTCAATAAATTTTTTGAAGATGGAGGTGAATACAGAAACTATGTTTCAATGCGAGATGAACAATGGGAAAATAAGCTTTTAAGAGAACGAAAAGAAGGTATTGGAACTGTAACACACGCTGCAGTAGTAATAGTTTACAGACCTAAATTGAAAGCCAAACTTATAGCAGATGGAATACTTAAATAAATTATTAAAATTGAAAACGATGAAAAAGATAATGCTAACCGTATTTTTTGCTTTGGGCTTGACAATGTCAATTTTAGCACAAGCAAAAAAACCAACAATAATGGTTGTACCAAGCGACTTATGGTGCAATAAAAATGGATATCTGGTGGAATATAATAATCAGGGAACCATCCTAAAGTTACCTGATTATAAACGATGTGTTCAAGAAAATGCTGATTTAATGCAAGTTATAAGTAAGATTAATGAACTTATGACCGAAAGAGGATTTCCATTGAAAAATCTTGAATCAACACTTAAAACCCTAAGTAATGAGTCCACCGAGGATGCAATGCTGAGTAGTAAAACAGGTGCAGGAGTAAGCGAAAACCCCATTGATAAGTTAAAAAAAGTGGCTAAAGCTGATATTTGGATGCAATTAACCTGGACTGTAAATCAGGTTGGACCAAAAAAATCAGTAACTTTTAATTTACAAGGCCTAGATGCTTATACTGATAAGCAAATTGCTGGTTCATCAGGTACCGGACAGCCTTCATTCACTGCAGAACTTCCAGTTTTGTTACAAGAATCGGTATTAGCCAATCTCGATAATTTTAACACACAACTTCAAAAGCATTTTGATGATTTATTTGCAAACGGAAGAGAAATTGTTTTAAGAGTTAAGAAATTTGATTCATTTAAAGGTGATTTTGAGACAACATTTGGAGGAGAGGAATTATCAAAGTCAATTGAAGATTGGGTTTCGGATAACACAGTGAATCACCGTTTTAGTGCCACTGATGTAACTGAAAATATGTTATTTTTCGAACAAGTTCGTATTCCATTATACGATTCTAATAACAGATCAATCGATTCAAGAGGCTGGGCACGTGGATTACAGAAAATGCTTAAGGATAAATATCAAATAGAATCTAAACTTATGACCAAAGGTTTAGGCCAAGCAATCATAGTAGTAGGTGAAAAATAAACATTTAAAAACGAGAAAAATGAAATCAATAATATTAACTACATTTATTTTTTGTAGCATAGGTCTATTTTCACAAAATAATTTAGGTAAACTAGATGACTACAATAGGTTGACACTTGCAGCTTATGTACCTCAGCAGCTGGAGAACATGCCTGAAATAGCCAGAAATCAATTAGGGAATAAATTAATTCAACTTATCAGTCAAGCTGGTATGAGCGGAAGTGCATACAGCGAGAGATTTATAATTACCGTAAATTTTGTAGTATTATCAAAAGATATTACTCCGACTGTACCACCTATGCAGGCATTTACTTTTAATATTAACTATTATATTGGCGATGGTATAGATGGTACAATGTTTTCAAGTTATTCGGGAACGGTAAAGGGTGTAGGTGAAAATGAGACTAAAGCATATATTTCAGCGATAAAAAACATTAGTGTTAATGATCCTGGCTTTCAACCATTTCTTGAAAAAGGAAAAAATAGAATCATACAATACTACAATTCAAAATGTGATTTTATTATCAAAGAAGCACAAACTTTAGCTTCACAAAATCAATTTGAAGCCGCTATTTACAAATTAACAAGTGTCCCGGATGTTTGCAAAGACTGTTTCAATAAAGCGATGGATGCAGTTGCTCCAATTTACAAGAAAAAAATTGATAGAGATTGTCAGAAACTATTAACAGCAGCAAACACCATTTGGGCAGCAAATCAAACTGTTAACGCAGCTAATGAAGTGGCTGAATTGCTATATAAAATTGAACCAGGTTCTGCTTGCTATAGTGAAATTAAACCTTTAGTTAATAAAATATCTGCCAGAATTTTTGAAGTTGACAAACGTGAATGGAAATACATTATGCGTGAGCAGGAACAAAAAAGCGAACTTATAAAAGCTTATCGAGATATAGGTGTAGCTTGGGGCAATGGACAACCAAAATCAATTATGTATAACATTAGAGGTTGGTGGTAATAATTTTAGCGTAAAACATATATATAAGTGATTTTTAGGCTTTTACTGACATGCTATAAAACCAAAAAACCATTCCAAATCAATGATTTAGAATGGTTTGACCTAATGTTGGCTGAAACTGTCGTTTCAATAAGTGATCCAGCTGGGGTCACATATTTCCATGCTAATTATTTTTATTTCAATAA
>CAZEEB010000119.1:0-6819 GCA_964511245.1 uncultured Paludibacter sp. | reverse complement strand
ACACGGCTCTGAACACTCTTTCCCTACACGACGCTCTTCCGATCTCCAATAGATGTAAGTGTAGCGGGTAAATTTATACTGCCTGTAATGCCTGTGCAATAGTAAAATGCATAAGTTCCTATGGTTTTCACTGTTGTAGGTAAAGTATAACTGCCCGATTTTGCAGCCGGACATATCAATAATGTATCTTGATTTTTATTAAATAAAACACCATTTGAAGATAGGTATTTTAAATTAGCAGCGTTTACATCGTATGCCGAAATACTATTGCAACCATAAAATGCATACAAACCAATCGTATTTACTGATGCGGGAATACTCAGACTTCCGCTAAGGCTGCTGCAATTGTAAAATGCATAACTGCCAATAGTTTTAACCGTTGCTGGAACTGTAAAAGTACCGGTTTTTGCACCCGGACAAATATGTAATGTATCCTGATTTTTACTATAAAGTGCGTCGTTATTGGATGAAAATTTTGCATTTAAAACATCTACCTGAAATGAAGTAATCTTATTGCATTCAAAAAATGCATACGAACCAATATAAGTTGTAGATTTTGGAATAGTTACAATACCATTTAAACCGCTACATCCATAAAATGCACCATCCAAAATGCTTGTAACTGAAGCTGGAATTGTTAGTGAGCCCGTAAAACCGCTACAGTAATAAAAAGCATAGCTATCAATTGTTTTTACAGACGCCGGTATCGTTAAACTTCCTGTCAGTCCTGAGCAATAATCAAAGGCTGAAGCACCAATATAAACTACTGTAGATGGAATTGTGTAAGCACCGGTTTTGGCACTGGGACAAATAAAAAGCGAGTCTTGTTTTTTATTAAAAAGCACACCATTATTTGATGAATAGCGTGTATTGGCTGCATCTACTGAATAGGCTGACAATCCGGAACAGCCATAAAGCGCATAACTGCCTATAGAAGTTACTGAGGCAGGCAATGTAAATGTACCTGATAGTCCATAACAATAATAAAAGGCCGATCCACCAATTGATTTTAATGTTGTGGGTAGTTTAATTGTAGCCAGGGTTGATTTATAGCTTATTGTATTTGCGTTGTAAAATGCACATAAAGGTAATTCATTAGCCGGATAACTAATTGTAACTCCTGAATAAGTTCCTGCAGTTCCAGTGTAAGCTTTAATAGTTACGCTGTTAAGGTCAATAGATGCCAGAATACTCATATTGTCACGCATAAACACAAAATCACGTGCATCAATACTTCCGCTTACAGTTAATGTAGTGATGGTTGTAGCCTCGGATGAAGTAATTAATGTACTTAAGGTACCTGCAGTTGTTACATTTACGGTTTTGATTTGACCAAACACCGAAAGAGAAAGTACAAAAATGAATATTAGAATTAAGTATTTTGACATATTTAGCAGAAATTGAGTTGTGAATTTAAACCAGAAAAGTTTTATCTACAAAATGTTGAAAATTTTCCTTATATTGATCTCCTATGGGTATGTAAACTTTTTGGTCGAAAATGATACGTTGGCGTTCTATGACTTTCACACGCTCTAAATTAACAATAAATGATCTGTGAACACGCATAAATTTATCTTTAGGAAGCTGTTCTTCAATTACTTTCAGTCGAATCAGAGTGGTTATTGGCTTGTCGCTTACAAGGTGAATTTGAATATATTCGTTAGCACTTTCAATGTATTTAATTTCGGAAAGCATAATTTTAACCAGTTTATAATCAGATTTTACAAACAAACAATCCTGCGTAGTTTGAATAGTTTCAGGTTGCCGTTGATTTAACTCAAACCATGTTTTAGCTTTTGTAGCTGCTTTTAAAAAAACAGAATAACTTATTGGCTTCAAAATATAATCCAGAGCATCTACTTTAAATCCCTCAATGGCATACTCGCTATAGGCTGTGGTAAAAATAATTTGTGGTTTTGAAACAAGTGATTTTACAAAATCCATTCCATTGATATCAGGCATATTGATATCGACAAACATTAAGTCCACATCATTATCTGATAAATAGTTCATGGCTTCAAATGCACTCTGGCATAGTGCCACCTGCTCAAGAAAAGGAGTTTTTTCAATGTATGAACTAATTTGTTGAAGTGCAAACGGTTCATCATCAATGGCTATGCATTTAATTTTCATTGTATTAAATCTTATTTAGTTATATTAGTTTCGTAAATAGGTATAGTGAGATGTACATTGAAATCTTTTTCACTCTCCACTATTTCTAAATTGTAATTTTTTGAGAAAATGAGTTCTAAACTTTTTCGGATATTTGTTAATCCAATACCCGAATAGCTTTTATCAAAACTTTCTTTTATTTTATGTTTACTGTTTCGAATATTACATATCAATTGATTTTCAGATATTTCTAAACTGAAATTTACAAAAGAATTAGCTTGGTAACTTACACCATGCTTAAACGCATTTTCGAGAAATGAAATAAATAGCATTGGTGGAATTTGAATTTCGGGTATATTTTTTGGTACCTGAATGGATATTTTTACTTTTTCAGAAAACCGAAGTTGCATCAAAGTTATATAACTTTCAATAAATTCTATTTCTTTTTTTAAGCTGGTTTGACCATGAGCTGTATCATAAAGTAAATAGCGCATAAGTGTTGACAATCTGATAATTGCATCTTTAGCGGTCTCGGTATTAATATCAACTAAAGCATGAATATTATTCAGTGTATTCATAAAAAAATGTGGACTAACCTGATGTCTGAGCAAGGCAATTTCGGTTTTCAACTGCTCTTTTTCCATATCTTTTCTACGATCCTCTTCGTTAAGCCATTGAGTCATCATTTTGAACGCCGTGCCGGCTGCTACTACCAAAATAGATATAATCAAATTATCTGTAAAAGTCATGAAAATAGATTTTTCCTGTGGCTGCTCCGGTGCTCTATAACCCAATGGAGCAGGCATTTTTGATCCTAATTCCATTGGTGGCATACCTTCACCAAGCGTCATTGGGGGCATTGAAAGTGGCTTTGGTGGGGTTATAAGCACTTGAATAGAAATAATTATAGCAATCACAAAAAGGATAGTACTTAAGCTTATTCCGATGTATGATAAATACTTTTTACTAAAAAGAAATTTTGGTACAAATATATAAGTATTTAATATGAAAATTAACAAAAATGAAAACATTCTGATCCACTCGCCAACAACTTTTCCCCAATCTATAATGTTGAAAGTGCGATTTTGAAAAAATGGTATTGAAAAAATGCCTAACCAAATCATTGAAAAAATGATCATTTCAATAACTTTAAAGTTAGCTGGCTTTACTTGTACATATTTCATTGTATTCATTGTATCAAAAAAACAGGGGAAGTTAAAATAACTTCCCCTTTAGTATTATTGTATTTTCACAAACTCAGTTTAAGGAATTATTCCTTTAAAAATGAGCCTATTGGGTAAGCATTATTTTTTATTTAAATAAATATCCCAAGCAACCCAATCAACTATACCAACAGCAAAATAAGACTGACGAATTGAAGCAAAAAGCGATCTTACACTGTCAATTGTATTACCCAATAATGTTTTAATAGTGGTACTGGTGCCATCGTCAAAAGTAATTTGAAGTTCACGGCGATGATTGGTAATGGTTAGTTCTGTACTATCAGTTCCTACCGTAGTTGAAACTACATCTACAAATTGAACTTTTGAATGCAATTGCAATACACCACTCAAATAAACCTTTGCGCTATCCAGACTATTTGGTCCCAGTTGACGAACAATTTCTACATTTCCAATTGTAAGCGAATAACTTTTTTCACGATGACGAGAAGTAATATTGGGGCGAATAGCAGTGTATTTTTCCTGATACAAAATTTGTCCGGCTTTTGAGATATTATAAACCGATAAAATAGTGTCACCGCTTGTATATGAAGCATTTGCGTTATAACCATCAGCAAAAACAAAACTGGATGCAAAATGGTATCCTTTAGCTTTACTATTTGAAGACTGAATGGCTAAATCTCCTATATTTGTTCCAGCAATGCTTATATTTGAAGCCATGTCATAATCCCAACCTAAAAACCGATTAAAATGGTAACCGTATTTAGAAACATCAATTACATAATTATTTGTCAACGTAGTGTCAGAAGGCAAATAATGCAATAATGTCATTGGATTTTTAATTTTTGATTCAGGTAAGCGAACAATCATATCTGAGCTTGTACCGGTGTTTAGAAAGAATCGAAGTAATTCCGGTCTCCATTTATTGTATAGTGCTGCTTTATAATCCCAAATTCCGGCCACATCAGCTAGTAAAATCTGATTGTAAGTGGTATCAAAACCAGCTGCCGATTGTTTAGCCATCATCATGCCATTGCTCTGACCTTGAGTGGATAATAAATGATAAGCTGTTGAAGATGTAATTGCATTCATTGCTGTTGATAGCGATTGAGCACTTGAAGTCATAGAGCTTTTCAAAGTTTTATTTGCTGCCAATTCGTCTTGAGTTGTACAACTCCATGTAACAAAACTTAGCAATACTAATGCTAAAAAGATTTTAGTTGTTTTCATAAATCTGAAGTTTTAATTATTAATTATTTTTTGTTTTAAACTTAACTTTATCTATATTATTGTGCTGCAAATATAAAGTACAAGTTTTTAAAATAAAAATAGTTTCAGTGAAAAGCCATAAAATTTAAGTAGAATACATAGCAAGCCACATTAATCAGTCAGTTTTTATTATTTCATCGCATTTCGATTATCAATTAAAGAATGCCATCTTCTTTCTCATTTTCGATATGGCTTTTTTCGTCAGGTTCAGGATGTATGTAAACTTCACTTCGATTAATTTGTTTTTGAATTTCGGCTTCAATCTTATCGCAGACTTCATGCACTTCTCTCAAACTTAAATCGGGATTAAAATGAACATTAAATTTAATAAATGTATCCGCACCTGCCGTACGAGCTTTTAAACTGTGATAATGTTTAATTTCCGGATATGATTTAAGTATTTTTCGTACAATTTCTTTGCTATTAACCGGCGATTTATCAAGCAATACATCAATGGCCTTTCGGCCTAATTGATACGAAACAACTAGTACTATAGCAGCTACAATTAATGCTGCAACGGAATCGGCATAAAAGAAAATTGGCAATTGTGTCCATTCGTAAATTTTTACACAAACCAAACCGAGCAACACTACTATCGAACTCCAAATATCGGTAGAAAAATGAAGTGCATCGGCTTCAAGTGCCTGACTATTAAATTTTTTGGCTACTTTGTAAAGTTTATTTGAGCGCCACACATCAATTATGATGGACGAAATAACTACAATAAAACTAAATATGGTTTGGATTTGATTCAATTCAAGCCCTTTTCCGGAAATTATCCTGTGAATAGCTTCGTAAATTATCCAAACACAGGTTATTAAAAGCAACAATGTCTCCATTAACGCCGATAAATTCTCAACCTTTCCATGTCCATAATTATGCTCATTATCAGCCGGCTTATCAGATATCCGAACAGAAAAATAAGTAATTATTGCCGCTACCAAATCAAGACCTGAGTGCAATGCTTCAGATAAAATACCCAGACTACTCGTAAATAAGCCAATTATAAGTTTCGATAACGTTAAAAATATTGCTGCAAATACCGAAATTAATGCGACACTTTTCTTTTCTTTCAACATATAAATCTTGTTTTTTAAATAAGCGTCAAAGTTACTGAAAGTATCTAGTAGAATTTCAAATATTATAGATTTATTTCAATATGTAGAGCTAATTTAGAATCATTGAAAGTTGTGAATTAGATACTTTAATCCAAACTAATTAATAATAAAATGGCTGCCTGAAAAATTTCAGACAGCCATTTTAAGAATAAATATAATTAAAAAATTATGCTTCAGCAGTAGCTTCGGGTGCTGCAGCTTCTTTAGCTGCCTTTTTTGCAGGTGCTTTTTTTGCAGGTGCAGGTTCCTCAGCAGCAGCTACTTCAACTACGGGAGTTGTTTCAGCTACCGGTGCAACAGCTTCTTCTTTTGCTTTCTTTTCTTTTTTAGCAGCTTTTTCAGCAGCCAAATCCATTTTGTCTTTCAAATCTGACAAAGATTGAATGTCACCCAAGGTTGTTTTTTCAGCAGAAGGTGTTGCTGAAGCAACCGGAGAGTCATCTTTCTTTGCACGTTTTGGAGCAGCTTTCTTAGGAGCTTCAACAGTTGTGGCAGTTGATTCTCCCTTATCAGCACGTTTTGCATCTTCGTGAATACGACTGTGTGAAAGAATGATACGTTTAGCATCTTTGTTAAACTCAATTACTTTGAAAGTAAGTTTTTCATCAATTTGAGCTTGTGATCCATCTTCTTTAGTAAGATGCTTAGGTGTTGCAAATCCTTCAACGCCGTACGGCAATGAAACTACTGCACCTTTATCCAACATTTCAATGATTACACCTTCGTGAATGCTATCAACAGTGAACATGGTTTCCAATACATCCCATGGATTTTCTTCCAATTGTTTGTGACCTAAGCTCAACCGACGATTTGCTTTGTCGATTTCCAATACCTGAACATCGATTTCGGCACCGATTTGAGTAAATTCAGATGGGTGTTTTACTTTCTTAGTCCATGATAAGTCAGAAATGTGAATCAAACCATCAACACCCTCTTCAATTTCAACAAATACACCGAAGTTGGTGAAATTGCGAACTTTAGCTGTATGTTTTGTAGCAAGTGCATAACGTACTTCAATAGCTTCCCATGGATCAGATTTCAATTGTTTGATACCCAAAGACATTTTGCGTTCGTCGCGATCCAAGGTAAGGATTACTGTTTCCACTTCGTCGCCTACTTTCAGGAAGTCCTGAGCAGAA
>CAZEEB010000118.1:0-6929 GCA_964511245.1 uncultured Paludibacter sp. | reverse complement strand
CTCTTCTTACAGCCATTTCACCAATTGACGGCAGGTATCGAACTAAAACTGAACAATATGCAGCTTATTTTTCGGAATTTGCATTAATGCAATATCGCGTTTTAGTAGAAGTTGAGTATTTTATTGCATTATGCGAAATACCACTTAAACAACTCGAACAAGTTCCTGCTTCAGTTTTTCCAAAATTACGCGAAATTTACAGCACTTTTTCCGAAAATGATGCTTTAAAAGTAAAAGAAATTGAAGGAGTTACCAATCATGATGTTAAAGCAATTGAGTACTTTATAAAAGACAAGTTTGATATACTTGGATTGTCTATGTTTAAAGAATTTATTCATTTCGGACTCACTTCGCAAGATATAAATAATACAGCTATACCGTTATCAATAAAAGCAGGTTTGAAGGATGTGTATTTTCCGGAAATGGACGAAGTTTTAAAAACGTTAATACACTTAGTTGACGAATGGCGTGATGTATCAATGCTCGCTAAAACTCACGGACAACCGGCATCGCCAACTCGTTTGGGAAAAGAAATCATGGTGTTTGTTAATCGCCTGAACCAACAAATTACAGTATTGAAAGAAACTCCGAATTCAGCCAAATTTGGTGGCGCAACTGGCAATTTTAACGCCCATACTGTGGCCTATCCTGCTACCAATTGGAAAGATTTTGGTAATAAATTTTTGACCGATAAACTTGGACTTGACCGCGAACAATGGACAACTCAAATATCGAATTATGATAATATGGCAGCTCAATTTGATGCTATGAAACGGATTAACACAATTTTGATTGATTTTTGCCGTGATATTTGGACGTATGTATCCATGGAATACTTTAAACAACGCATTAAAGCAGGCGAAGTGGGTTCATCGGCAATGCCACATAAAGTAAATCCTATTGACTTTGAAAATGCTGAAGGCAATTTAGCAATTGCAAATTCTTCTTTTGAATTTTTGGCATCAAAATTACCAATTTCGCGTTTACAGCGCGATTTGACTGATAGCACTGTACTTCGAAATGTAGGTGTACCTTTTGCACATACACTCATTGCCACTCAAAGCATATTGAAAGGATTGAGCAAATTGTTATTAAACGAAACAGCAATTTATCGTGATTTAGATAATTCGTGGGCAGTAGTTGCCGAAGGAATTCAAACTATTTTACGGCGCGAAGCATATCCATCGCCTTACGAGGCACTTAAAGCCTTGACTCGTACTAACGAAGGCATTACCGCCACTTCCATTCGAGATTTCATTGAAACACTTGATGTAAATCAATCGGTAAAAGAAGAGCTAAAACGCATTTCACCAAGAAATTATACCGGAGTCTGAAAAAGAAACTAGTTAACAAAAATGCAAAAAACTATTGCTCCAGTTGATTTCAAACTTTTTGACATAAGCTAAATTGATACATGTTCAAATTTATATCTCTACTCAGGCGTTTTATTCCGGCATATAAAAAATATGTGCTGTTAAGCTTTCTGTTTAACCTTTTAACCATGGTTTTCAGTTTGTTTTCTTTTGCCGCAATTATACCTGTATTAAAACTTCTATTCAAAATAGAAGATTCTGTACGCAGTTATCAGTTATGGACATGGAATGATGGTGTGAAATCGATTATAAATGCACTGCTCAATAACTTTTCATTTTATGCACAACAATTTATTGGTTCTGTTGGTCCAAGCATGTCATTACTTTGTCTGGGTGCGTTTTTGGTACTAATGACCGGACTAAAAGTAGGTGCTTCATTTATGGGAACTTATTATATTATTCCTATCAGAACCGGTGTATTAAGGGATTTACGCAAGCAACTTTATGCAAAAATTATTAGTTTGCCAATTGGGTTTTTTACTACAGAACGAAAAGGCGATATCATTTCGCGCATGACCAGCGATGTGGGCGAAGTAGAAACTTCAATTATGAACTCGCTGGATATGATTTTTAAAAATCCAATTCTGATTATTGGTTATTTAGCTGTTATGTTTGCAATGAGTTGGGAATTAACGCTTTTTGTTTTGATTTTATTGCCAGTAAGTGGCTGGCTGATTGGTAAAATAGGGAAATCGCTTAGACAACGGTCGTCATTAGGACAACAATTGAACGGCGAACTGCTTTCGCAAATAGAAGAAACATTAAGTGGTTTACGCGTTGTAAAAGCATTTAATGCAGAGCATAAACTTACTGCCAGATTTTCGGAATTGAACGATAGAATTACCAAAACCTTTAACAGGCTACAACGCCGATTTAACCTGGCAAGTCCGGTGAGTGAGTTTCTGGGCACAGTTGTAATTGCCATTTTACTTTGGTTTGGCGGTGTACTTATTTTGAGCAATAAAAGCAATATTGGGGCTCCTGAATTCATTTACTACATACTTATTTTTTACAGCATTATAGCCCCTTCCAAAGACTTATCGAAAGCCTCTTATAGCATTCAAAAAGGCTTGGCATCGCTTGAGCGCGTTGATATGATTCTTCAATGTGAAAACACGATAAAAGACCCAAAAAAACCCGAAGTGTTAAATCCGTTTTCTGACAAAATTGAATTTCGGAATTTAAGTTTTAAATATCAAAAAGAATGGGTGCTGAAAGACATAAATCTGCTTATTCCAAAAGGAAAAACTGTAGCGCTAGTAGGGCAATCCGGTTCAGGAAAATCAACTTTAGTTGATTTATTGCCACGGTATTACGACCCTGTAAAAGGCGAAATATTAATGGATGGCATCAATATAAAAAATTATAAAAAATTCGATTTACGCTCGCAAATGGGAAATGTGAATCAAGAAGCTATATTATTTAACGATACATTTTTCAATAATATATCATTTGGAGTTGAAAATGCCACTTTGAATGAAGTAATCGAAGCAGCCAAAATAGCCAATGCACACGATTTTATATTGGCAACTGAAAATGGATATGAATCAACTATAGGCGACCGGGGTAACAAATTGTCGGGAGGACAACGACAACGCGTTAGTATAGCTCGTGCCATTCTTAAAAATCCACCGATATTAATACTTGATGAAGCCACATCGGCATTGGATACCGAATCGGAAAAAATGGTACAAGAGGCTCTTGAAAATTTAATGAAAAATCGGACAACGCTGGTAGTGGCTCACCGATTATCAACCATTAAACGTGCCGATGAAATTTGTGTTTTGCACCAAGGGAAAATAGTGGAACGAGGAAAGCACGACGAACTGATAGAACTGAACGGATATTATAAGCGATTGTGTGATATGCAATCTTTCTAAAAGTGTTTGTTTTTTAGGTTCTAAAAATCAAATTCCTTTTCCTCTGAAAATTATTTCGAAAGTGTATATTAAAATTTTCATATCGGTCATTAACGACATATTTTCCATGTAAATTATGTCGTAATTCAAGCGCTCTATCATTTTTTCAATCGTATCTGAATAGCCTATCTTGATTGGTCCCCACGAAGTAAGTCCCGGTCTGATTTTGTATAACAAACAATAATAAGGAGCATCCTCCATAATTTTATTGATATAATACTTTCGCTCAGGCCTTGGACCTACCAAACTCATTTCGCCTTTCAATATGTTCCAAAACTGAGGGATCTCATCAATCCGGTACTTTCTTAACATACGACCAACAGGAGTTATTCTGTCATCGTTTGCGCTGCTTAGTTTGGGTATTCCATTCTCAGAACCGGTATACATTGTTCTGAATTTCAGTATTTTAAATGTTCTTCCAAACCGTCCGATTCGCTCTTGTCTGTAAAAAACAGGGCCTTTAGAGTCTGATTTTATTTTAAAACTAAAATATATAAATACCGGCGATAATAAAACCAATGATAAAAATGATAACACAATATCCAAAAAGCGCTTCATGCTAGCTTGCCAATCGGGCATTGACGATTGTGTGATACTGACCAGCGGACTAATGCCAAGTTTTGTTATTTTAGCACTCCCAATCAGAATTTCGTACAATCGGGGTGTAAACTGAATATCGATATTAAACCTGTATAATAAGTTTATTATGTTAAACAGGTTATATTCATCTGCATCATTATCAAGTGCCACAATTGTTTCCTGAATGTCATGCTTTTGAATGATTGATTCTATTTGCGATAAATTGCCAAGAACTTTTTCTTGATTGCTATTAAGCGTTTTTTTGTCAATTGACACAAAGCCTTTTATAGTATATTGTGATGCATGTTTTTCAATATCATCAGCAATTTTTTGTGCATTATTTCCAGTGCCAATTATCAGTGTATTGGTAGTCCATTTCTTGGTTTTATAATTTTGCTGAATTTGTAAAAAAATGATATTTCGAAATATAAATGTAAAAAAGAACAACATGGCAAATAATACCAGCAACGAAAAATAAAAATACTCGTATGATACTACCGCATCGCCAAGTTTTAAACCAAAAAACACAGTAACCGAAATAAGTGCCGACGATGACAAAGTGCTTATAACTAAAGTAGTCCGCGTTTTTTTTAATACATTCAAATATATGCCACTAAGATAGTGTATAAAAACACAGTAGAACGGAAAGAGCAGAAAACTGGTAATATAGTCGTAATTTGGAATAAGAATTCTTATTCCTTCAAAAATAGAAATGTCATTTATCGTTTTTCGGAATATCACAAAAGCTAGCCATACTATAAGCGAAGCCAGAATATCGAATATGATATATTTTTGAACTAAACTATTCTTATTCATGTATTTACAGTATCAAAACAATCGAACTTCTATTAAACGAATTAGGACACATTTTGGATGAAAAACGTTACTTTATCGCGGGTAATAAATAACAAGGCTTTAATTTTATCTTTAAGGCTAAATGATGTTATTTCACGTTTCCAGGTTTTAAAATAGCCGTCTTGTTCCACTTTTTTTATCTCAAAGCCTTTTAAATTAAACAATTTGTAAAGTTCATTTTTTCTGAATGTGAATGGATGCCCTTTATCTACCAAAAAAAGTTCCATAACAAAACGGGCAAATTTTCCATATCGGCTGTAAGTGTTCTGACGGAAATACACAAATCCATTCGTTTTGAGAGTTCTTTTTACCTCATCCATCACTTTGTAAGGGTTTTCGCAATGATCCAGCACATTGTCAATAATTACTACATCAAATTTATTGTTTTCAAAGGGCAATTCTTCTCCTTTTGCAGTGAAATATTGCACGGAGTTATCTCTTATCCCTGTAAAACTAGGCACTGTGGCATAAAAATATTCCAACGGATCAATTGCAAATCGTTGCTTACTTTCGCTTAAAAATGTCAGAATTCCGGCAGCGCCACTTCCAATTTCCAAAATACAAGTTTCAGAACTTAGTTTTTCATAATCAGAATAATAACTCCTTATTTCGGATGCACTATCAATATAATAATCGGGGTTAATAACATTTTCTCGCTTTTTCCACCAGTTAAATTCATATTTTTGAGCCAGTTGCCATCGTGTTTTTTTATCCTTCATATTGCGATTTTTCGTTCCAATTAATTGTTAAAATTAAATTCCAAAAGCAATCATTCTCTAATTAGTTTAAAAAGATTTCCTTTCCCAAGTTTGATAATTGCTGAAGGTTTGGGTTCGGTTGTTTCATTTTGTCGGAAATTAACGATATAGTCAACTTCATTTTTTATTTGGTCACTTATTTGTCTGAAATTTGCAGGTGTAGGCTCATTGCTAACATTAGCCGAAGTGGAAACAATCGGTTTTCGAAATCGTTCGCAAAGAGTTTTTGAGAAAATCTCCTTTGTAACGCGTATACCAATCGATTTATCGTCAGCCAATATGTTTTCAGCTAGATTTTTAGCATCAGGATAGATTATTGTTAATGGTTTTTCACTTAGCTCAATTAATTCCCAAGCCATTTCGGGAACTTCATCCACATAATTCTGAATTCGGGCAACACTATCCACCAAAACCAACATGGCTTTAGCATCCGCTCTTTTCTTTAAATTATAAATTCGTTTAACTGCATTCAAATTGGTAGCATCACATCCTATTCCCCAAACAGTATCAGTAGGATATAATATTAATCCGCCTGCCCTTAATACTTCCAATGCTTTGTTAATTTCTACTTGCATTTCTACGTTAAATTTATTTATATTTTAATACTTTAGGTCATTAAAATAAATAAACGTAAAAAAGCGAGATTTATTTCTTAACTAATCAATTTATTCACTAACATTTAAAAGTGATATATAAAATCACTCATCCCGTTTATTTTTTGTAATTTTGCAGCCCTAAATAATGTACAAAATTACCTTTTAATGATAATTGGAAATTACTGAATTGGAAATTGAATTCATGAAAAAGTTTAAAGAATATTCCGGCCTGAATTTGTCGGACATCAACAAGGAAATGTTGTCGCAATGGAGCGAGAAAGACATTTTCCATAAAAGTATCGAAACCCGCGAAGGGAAACCGTCGTTCGTTTTCTATGAAGGACCTCCTTCGGCTAACGGACTTCCGGGCATTCACCACGTGATGGGACGAACGATTAAGGACGTTTTCTGTCGCTATAAAACTATGCAGGGCTTTCAGGTAAAACGTAAAGCCGGATGGGATACACACGGACTTCCCGTGGAACTTGGCGTGGAAAAAGCACTGGGCATTACCAAAGAAGACATTGGCAGCAAAATCAGTGTGGACGATTACAATGCAGCTTGTCGCAAAGACGTGCTCAAATACACCAAAGAGTGGGAAGACCTCACCCACAAAATGGGTTATTGGGTGGATATGAACGATCCGTACATCACGTATGACAATCGTTATATCGAAACGCTTTGGTGGTTGCTCAAACAGCTTTACAACAAAAACTTATTATACAAAGGTTACACCATTCAGCCTTACTCTCCCGCTGCGGGAACGGGACTTTCAACGCATGAGCTAAACCAACCCGGTTGCTACCGCGATGTGAAAGATACGAGATCGGAAGAGCACACGTCTGAACT
>CAZEEB010000117.1:0-6930 GCA_964511245.1 uncultured Paludibacter sp. | reverse complement strand
ATTTATTGAACTTATCAAAAAGTACAATTATTCTGCTTCTTATCTCAATGGTTTAGCACAATTGGCTTATGAAGCCGCAAAAGCAAATGCAACAGTCAATAAATCAACAGAATTTCATAAAAAAGTATTAGCATTGTATCTGTTATTGAATGAAAAAGACAAAACATTTTCGATAGAACGTGAAAGTATAATATCTGAACTGAAACAGATAATAATTAACGATTTATAGTTCGGTTTGAAGGTCCAGATTTAAACAAAATATGGTTATAAAAAATAAAATGATAAACTACAAAAACAAGCAACGTCCTGAAAAGGATATGATTTTCGGTGTTCGTACGGTGATAGAAGCTATTCAAGCAGGCAAGGAAATTGATAAAATTCTGATGCGCAGGGATATGACGAGTGAATTATCGCGTGAGCTTTTTGCAGCCCTTGAAGGTTTACAGGTCCCGGTACAGTATGTTCCGCTGGAAAAACTGAATAAAATAACGATGAAAAATCATCAGGGAGCAATTGCATTTATATCGCCGGTAGCCTATCAGCGTATTGAAGATATTATTCCAACCATTTACGAAGAAGGTCGTTTACCTTTTATTGTGATACTGGATGGAATTACCGATGTTCGTAATTTTGGTGCAATTGCACGTACATGTGAGTGTGCAGGAGTTGATGCAATTGTAATTCCAACTAGAGGAGGTGCAGGTATCAATGCCGATGCTGTTAAAACTTCGGCAGGAGCATTGTTGAAAATTCCTGTTTGCCGAGAAGCTAATTTGGGAAATGCGTTAAAATTTCTTGCATCATCAGGCATTAAACTTTTAGCTGCAAGTGAAAAAGCAACAAAAAATTATACAGAAGCCGTAATGTCAGAACCAATCGGAATAATAATGGGAGCCGAAGATGAAGGTGTATCTCATGACCATTTGAAACTTTGCGACGAGATGGTTACAATACCCATGTTAGGCACTATTGATTCTTTAAATGTTTCTGTTGCTGCTGGCGTACTTATTTATGAGGCTGTTCGCCAACGAGGTATTATTGATTCTATAATTGGTTAAAATTTAATTTTAAAATTTAAGAAATTTTTGTTTTATTATTTCTTAAATCAAATTAGTTCCAGTATTAAAATTAATCGAGCATTTTACTGATTAACTAATCACTAATCAATGACTGTATTATACGAAGATAACCATATCATAGCCGTAAACAAAAACTCTTCGGAAATTGTACAAGGCGATAAAACAGGCGATGCCCCACTTTCCGATATAATTAAAAACTATCTGAAAGAAAAATACAATAAACCCGGTGAGGTTTTTTGTGGTGTTACCCATAGGCTTGACCGTCCGGTTAGTGGTGTAGTGCTGTTTGCTAAAACGAGTAAAGCACTTACCCGATTAAATGAAATGTTTAAAAATCATGAAGTAAATAAAATCTACTGGGCAATTGTAAAAGAAAAACCCACACTTATTGAAGGGCGATTAGAGCATTTTTTAGTTCGGAATGAAAAGCAAAACAAATCAGTTGCTCATGACAAGATGGTCCCAAATGCAAAAGCAGCTGCATTAAATTACAAGATCATTGGCCATTCCGAAACATATTACTTGCTTGAAGTGAATCTTGAAACAGGTCGTCATCATCAAATTCGTTGCCAATTGGCAAAAATGGGTTGTCCGATAAGAGGTGATTTAAAGTATGGTTTTCCTCGTTCAAATCCAAATGGTGGCATCAGCCTGCATGCTCGTAAAGTGGAATTTATTCATCCTGTTTCAAAACAAATAATCGAAATTACAGCTCCGGTACCCGAAGATGATAAATTATGGAATGAAATGATGAAACTTA
The DNA here is from genome assembly GCA_964511245.1 of uncultured Paludibacter sp. GTDB lineage: Bacteria > Bacteroidota > Bacteroidia > Bacteroidales > Paludibacteraceae > Paludibacter. The sequence continues at coordinate 5,091 of CAZEEB010000117.1, read as the reverse complement.
GTTAAACTTAGTTTCTTATTCATTTTTTCGTCTCAAAATTCCGACAAACCGACAAATTTCTCCTGTTGCCGAAATTCCTTCTAGTTCAACAGAATAATTATTTGCCTTATCAGCAGTATAAAATTTCACATGAATTAGCCCTAAACTATCAGTCACTAATTGTGGATTCCAATATATTGTAGTTCTTAAATCGGGATTTGAGCTTAGGTATACGCTATCAACATTATATTTAGGCACATAAAACTCAGCAGGTTTCTGATATCCAAGTGGGCTTATTCTAGCCAAACTTATTGGTGTTTGAGCTTTTAAATTTATACCCTCTTTCAGTTTAATGGCAATAACACCATTTCCACCTCTTGATCCAAAAATAGCAGCATTTGAACCTTTAAATACCTGAATGCTTTCTACATCGTTAGAAGTTAGATAAGATATTTGATCCATATCAGGTACTTCAATCTCATCTACCAAAAACATTGGATTGTCAGTAGCTCCGCGGATAGAAACTTTATCCCCCGAAACCTGTATTCCAGGTATTGTATACAATAAATTCAGTATGCTGGTCGACGGAAACTTTTCAAGTTGCTCTGAAGTTATCTCTGAATCTGCCATACCAGAAAAATAGCTTTCAGATTTATTTGTTTTTTTCTCAGCTTTTACCGTTACTTCAGCTAAGTTTATTACCCGCATTCCACCTTCATAATAATACTTTTCTTTACTTTGCTTAAAATATTCTTCTTGTTCAGTTGGATTGTTCACGTTCGTTGATGTAGGTATGTAGCCATTTGGTTGTGGAAAATCATCAGCATCGGGTAAAATTTCAACATCTGTAAAACTTTTTGGTTTTTTGGCTTTTAACACAAAAGTTGTACTATCTGGAAATTCAATGCCATCAATTAAGTAACGACCCAGCGTATCTGTTTTGGCTAGTTTTACAATATTTTTATAGGGCGAAATCATTATAATATCGCATTTTTTTGAAGGTGCATTAAAAAGATTCAAAACTTTTCCTGACAAAGCTTGCCCTACTTCCAGATAAAATTTTGGTTTTGCGTATATGTTTTTTACCACATCCGATGTGTTAAATCGTCGCCATCCTTGGGTTAACATCAATACATCGGTTTTTTCACGTGTTGCAGTCTTATTATCAATAAAATACGATGAAGGTTCTTCAATATAGCCTTTTAAATCAGAAGTGAGTAATAAATTGCTCATAATATTGTCAGCCAATGAATCTTTCTTCACAATATGACTATCAGTAACACTAATAGAAAAATTTCCCGCTATTGGAGTTTTTTGGGTTGTTTGAATTTTCAAATCCAAATTCACTAATTCGCGTTTTCCATACTCGGGCTTATCACATAGCAGCGAAATTGTTGGCAAGTTAAAATTACGGACGAAACTTAGTCTTTCGCAAAATGTATGTCCTAATGAATCTACAACAGCAAATGTTACAATACCTGGCGGGAGCAACGATTCGGAGATTTGACCCTCTAAATTTTGTAGAGATTGAACAACAAAGACTTTTCCACGTGAATGTAATAAAATATAAAGTGATTTATCGGGTATTTTTGTTTGGTTAATAACTTCATACAACAACTTGCCGCGATTTGAAAGCAAATGCAAAACTACTCCATTGGGTTGTGATTTAGGCAATTCTACTCGCTTTTCAATACCTGAATTGTTTTTTACAATTGCATAGTAAGTTTCATTGGGTTGGGTTTGAATTGAAAATTTGCCCATACCTTTATGTAATGTTGAAAAATCGCAAATCTCCTCATTTTTGTCTGTATAAACTTTTCCTGATACTTCTTCCGACAAACCATTTTTGCTAATTGCTTTAAATGCAAGCGTTTGGAGTGCATTATTCAATAAAACTCCACTTTCAGGGAAAAACTGCAAATCATAATCATGATTAAATTCAGGTAAAATGAAATTCGTAATGTATTTCTCATCCAACATTGACACCTCCATGTATTTTTTGGTAGTATCCAGTGGATTTACTTTAATCTGCCAATTTATTTTACCATCTTTATTGGTAGTTAAAACTTTTTTCCGTTTCGAACCACCATTCCAATTTTCCAAAATTTCAATTTTCTTTCCCATAATTGGATTTTTCACCGCATCCAAGAAAGTTACTGTTACCGGAATTTGACCATCTGAAGCTACTCCATAGTCAACTTTGCTGGTAACCCGATCATCTATTGTATTTCCGATAAGTATATTTTTAGTGAAAAAATAATCTTTACCTGCATTTTGCATCCAATAGGTATATGCTCTAAGCTTATAAAATCCACTTGGTGTTTCAGGTTTTAATTTAATATGACCAGCAAAACCGATTGAATCTTTTTTTATCTTAACTCTGTAAAGCACCGAGTCTAACTTGCTTATAAGTTCAATATAAACATAACGGCTTAAACTTGTTGAGATATGTGAAGTAGCATTAACAAGGTAAGCTTTAAACCACATATCTTCTCCTGCACTGTAATAGGGCTTGTCGGTATGTAAATATAGCTTTTCTTGTGGAAAAACAGCACATTGATTTGCAAATTGATTCGTAATAAGTTGTGAAAAGGTAGGATTGCTCTTTTTGGGAGCCGATATTAAAGTTCCACTTAAAATTAAAAGAGTAAAACTAAAAATTAACTTCATCATTGTAAGGCATTTAGATTATTTTAAAAATTATCATTAAATTGGAATGAAAAACAAAATTATACGAATACATATATTGGTATACCAATTTTTGACAAAACTATAAAAAATAAAGCATTAAGCTATTGAATTTAAATTATATTTAACACAAGAAAAATATTAATTGTTGTTTCAAAACCTTTGGAAACTGAGTTAGATTCAAGTGTTATTAATATTGTTTATAAAAAGGTGATAACAATATTAAACAACTAGTATGTAATAAAACCATTCAATAATGAATTGTAAATCCAACACAATATGAGCCTTTACGAAAAACTGAAACAAGCCTGAAGCGAAGAAGATGTAAAAGATATTTATATAAAGGGGTTGGGCCTGAAAGGCTATTCCAAAAACCTTATTGATATTCAGACCAAAGAAATATGGTTTGAAGCCAAAGACGGAGGCAAGAATTCTACTTACCTAATGTTTACACAATTGATCTATTATGTTAAGGAGGCATTAAACAAGGGTGATTATATCCCACCTTTTCTGTGTGTAATTGATACCCAGAAGGCAGCCGTGATGAAAAGTGCAGATGTAATTCCTTTTTTGGCTCAGAAAACGATTAAAAATTGGGGCAAATCAGCAAGTAGTGCTTCACAGGAAGCGCTCGAAGCCATTTCGGCGCATATCGGTACGCACTTTGTTTCGTTTCGCATCGAAACACACGAAGATGAGTTTATCTCCACCATTAAAAACGCCATCCGAAACGGCGATATTATCCGCACTCAGATTACCCCCGACAACCTGAAACAGGTGTTTGATAAATGGGTGAAAATGGTAGGTCAGGAAATTAAAGGCGTGGCAGTGGAAGATTATGCCTTGTTATTTTTGCCGACATTATGAACGATGGAACGGTTTCTACTCACGACAACCTGCCTGCTGAACTGCTGCACAAAAACAATGCACCTGTATTTAGTTTGGGTGGAAAGATATACGAACTGGGTAACCGCGAAGGGTACCGACAATTCTGGACCATTTACCACCGTCCGCCTGAAGCTGAATACCGTAACTACCTACTAGAACGCCGCGACAGCTTAATACCGCTGGACGAACGGAGTTTTAAAGGAGCATATTACACACCGTTGGCAGTGGTGGATAAAGCCTACGACAAACTTACCGAAACACTTGGCCACAACTGGCAACGCGAATACATTGTGTGGGATATGTGCTGCGGGGTGGGAAACTTAGAAGTGAAACACAGCAACCACCGCAACATTTACATGAGTACGCTCGACGAAGCCGATGTGGATGTGATGCGTGCCACCAAAACCTACGTGGCTGCCCAATGCTTTCAGTACGATTACCTGAACGATGATATTACCGATGACGGCAAAATAGATTATACGCTCACCAACAAAATGCACGAAAGCTTACGCAAAGCCATTGCTGATGGTAAAAAGATACTGGTGCTGATTAATCCGCCGTATGCGGAAGCTGGAAGCGCCTTAACTAAAGATGCTAAAACAAATGTCGCAAATACTAAAATGGGCAGTAATATGCAAGAATATGGTTTTGCTAAAAGGGAACTGTTTACACAATTTGTTGCAAGGATTGCAAAAGAAATTCCTACTGCAACACTAGCTATGTTTAGTAAGATGAAGTATATTAATGCTCCTAATTTTGAAAAATTTAGAGATACATGGAATGCGGAATATTTAGGAGGTTTTGTTGTACACAGTCAATCCTTTGATTGGTTAAAAGGTGAATTTCCAATTGGCTTTTTAGTTTGGAAAACATATCAAAATACAAACAAAAAGATAGTATTTACAGAAATAATTACTGATGTTTTAGATAAATACTCTAATCCGATTGGAGAAAAAAGTTTTTATAATCTTCCGAATAGTACTTTTTTAAATTCTTGGGTTAAAAGACCAAAAATAAATAAACAATCTTGTATTTTACTAAAAAATGCGGTTTCTCCAGCAACAAGAACAATTGATGTTAGAGGATGTAACTGGTCTGATAATGCTATCGGAAGTTTATATTTATCTTCAAATGACATGCAAAGCGTTAAAACAACGGCTATTGTTTCATCTGGATACAATAGCCCTGGTGGATTTCTTGTTACACCTAAAAATCTTTGGCAAGTTGCTATTGTTTTTTCAGTTCGTCGTTTGATTAAACCCACATGGATAAACGACCGTGATCAGTTTTTGCAGCCCACCGGCGAACTAACCGAAGAATTTAAGTCCGATTGTTTAATCTGGATGTTATTTAATGGCAGTAACCTCACTGCCGGAGCCGATGACTTAGAGTGGAACGGTCGTAAGTGGAGCATTGTCAATCATTTTATTCCGTTTACCGAAGATGAAGTAAATGCGTCCGGTCGATTTGAGTCGGACTTTATGGTGGAATATAGATCGGAAGAGCACACGTCTGAACTCCAGTCACCTGAAGCTA
>CAZEEB010000116.1:0-6997 GCA_964511245.1 uncultured Paludibacter sp. | reverse complement strand
AGTAAATGAATAAATAGTAATTAATACTGATGAGAAATAAACCCAAACCAATTCCTGCTCCCAAAGAAACCAAACTGAAAGTTTCGGAACCAACCGAACTGATGACTTTTCTGCTTGCCAAAATGGGCGGAATGAGCCGTAATTCAATTAAATCCTTGCTGGCTCACCGTCAGATAATGGTGAATAACAAAGTGACTACGCAATTTAATCTGGCCTTGCAACCCAACGACCTCGTGGCTGTAACCAGTGGGCGAGGAAATGTTGAACTGTCACATCCCAAGCTGAAAATTATTTTTGAAGATCAATACCTCATTATTGTTGAAAAGAAAGAAGGTTTATTGACAGTCAGCACAGGAAATTCGGACGAAACAACTGCTTTTTCCATACTGAAAACACATGTAAAGAAAAGCTCCCCTGCAAATCGTATTTACGTGGTTCATCGTCTCGACCGTGAAACTTCAGGTATAATTATGTTTGCCAAAACGAAAGAAGTTCAGATGATTCTACAGGAAAACTGGCATCGAATTGTTACCCGACGTATTTATGTTGCACTGGTTGAAGGAAAAATCGAAAAAGAGGAGGATACAATTATAACCTGGCTGACAGAGAATGAGAAATCTCTGAAAATTCATTCGAGCGAAACCGATAATGGTGGTCAACAGGCCATTACACATTACCGCTGTGTGAAATCGAACGAAAACTATTCCCTGCTCGAAATTGAACTGGAAACTGGTCGTAAAAATCAGATTCGAGTTCACATGCAGGACATAGGTCATCCGATAGTAGGTGATAAAAAATATGGTGCAGGGATTAGTCCGATTGGCAGATTAGGATTACATGCCAGGTTATTAGCTTTTTATCATCCAATTTCAACTGAGGTGGTAAGCTTTGAAACAGCTGTGCCAAGGAATTTTCTGAATATTTTCCACTGATATTTAGGAAAAAATGTAATTTTCAAATTTATTTTTTTCAATCAAATTCATTTTTTGATTAATAAATTGTATGTTTTTTTTCCTTTCAGGTAAAAATTAAGGACAATACTTTTTTGTAAAATTTCGGTTGGATATTTATAAACTGCTGAATCAAGATTTTCCTGTCGTTTTACGCCAAAATTAACAAGCATTTTTTTATAATCTTTACGAGCTTTTATTACACTCAAGGCATTTTTTGGTCTAGCAGTAATAAGTAGCTGGAATGCAGCAGAATAATCAAATATTTTTCGCCAAAACATAATTTTGGAGAGTCTATTTTCAGGTAAATTCTTAAATAACATCAGTAAGTTATTTCTAAAATTCAGATATGTTTTAAGCGGATTTTCTACGCTTAAAGTACCACCACCAATATGAAAAACTTTGCTTTCGGGTACATATAAAATTCCATAACCACGACTTTTGATTCGCCAACATAAATCAATCTCTTCCATGTGTGCAAAAAACTCATCGTCAAAGCCACCCACTTTTTTAAATACATCAGACCGAATGACCATACAGGCACCGCTGGCCCAAAAAATCTCAGTTTTTTCATTGTATTGACCTTCATCTTTTTCAACATTTGCCAAAACACGACCTCTACAAAAAGGAAACCCAAACATGTCAATAAAGCCACCAGCAGCTCCTGCATGTTCAAAATTTGAACGATTCGAATGCGAAAGAATTTTTGGCTGACAAGCAGCAATGTGTTTATTTTGGTCCAAACATTTAATAAGTGGTTCTAACCAGTTTTCCGAAACTTCCACATCGGAGTTTAATAAAACGAAGTAATCAGCTTCAATCATTGATAATGCTTTATTGTATCCACCGGCAAAACCATAATTTTTATCGAGAATTATGGTTTCAATATTTGGGAAATTTGAAGATAAAAATTCGAGTGAAGAATCTGTGGAAGCATTATCAGCTATAATTATTCTGGTATCTGGATAAATACTGCAGTTTGTTAATATTTTCAAAAACTTTTGTAAGAAATTTTTTCCATTCCAATTTAATATTACTATAGCTGTTGACATCGGCAAGTTTTAAATAGAAGTTTAATTCAAATGATTCAATTGAATTAAATGAACTAAAATATTTAAATCATTAATTTTTTAAGTATTTTAGTACAAATGTATTAAGTGAAAAAAAAATCCGAACTTTCTTACTCTTCTCGGTAAATTCCCAGTGATTTGCCATATTCATACTCACCATCAAGAATAAGTTGAATATCATCTTCTTGCAAATTCATTTTTTCTTTTTTCGAGCATTTTAATATGAAATTAAACATTTCTTCTTCGTCAATACTAGCTTCTTCGGTCGATTCTTCGTCAATCAATCCATTTTCATCATAGTACTCGTATACAACATCCAAAACGTATTCTATCATTTCGTCGTTAATTCTTAATTTAGCTTCATCAGGGATAGAATTGAGAATAAATTTAACCGCTTCGTCTTCGTCATAAACCAATAAATCGTCTTCTTTAGTTTTCATAATTGTGTTTTTAATGTGAATACTTTTCTTTCAAATCTCTAAGAATGAAAATAATAAATATGAGTTTTTAATTTAGTTCAAAGATAAATTATTTTTGTCAATAATAGTTTTAAAACTTGTTGTTTTTTTTTATTTAAACAATTCAACCTATTTTGAATTAGCAGAATCTATTTTAAATGTTGTTTTAAATACGCTTTTGATATGTTAAATTTAAAATAATTTAGATGTTGTCAATATAAAATCTTACAAAAATAGCAATTGATTATTGTTTTGCTTTATTAATTTTGATCTATATTTTAGTTAATATGCAATATGCAAAAGAAAATATTAATTTAAGTTATCAACATTGAAAAAATAAGTATTTGATTATCTGTATTTTGTGCTGTTCATAACTCCTGTTCAAAACTTGTTTATAACAACAGACAAAAATACTTGCAAATCGTATAATCAATCCATTATATTTGCAGCATGAGTTACGACTCAAAACACAAATTAAGTGTTGAAAGATCTTTGAAATACTGATACATCAAAAAATGTCAATAGTTAGATATTGAACCCAAACTCAGCGCTAAAAAACTTTTTTGTGTGAAGAACGCACTGATTATTAATACAAGTTATCTCCTGAATTGTTCGCAAAAGCGGGCAATGAGATTCATAACAATGATAATAATTTTACGGTTTCTTGCTAAAAAAGAAATTAGAATGAGTTGACTCACTAAATATAATTATGGTACGTTTGAAAATACGTAACCCTGTCATTAAAAACAGGAAAGCCGGGTAGCCGGGAAAGGAAATTCAAAAAAAAGTAAAACCTTACTTGAATTCGTTTCCAGTAACAAATGATTAAACAGCAATGTTTTAGATTTGAAACTAAAATTTTCGGGCGAGCAGTACAAAAAAATTAAAAGTCGTGGTTGTTCAGTATATAAAAATTTAAATGAGTTTATAAATGAACGAATTTTATTTTTTGGTAATACTACCAAAAGAGTAAAAAAGTCGAGTGTAAATGAACTGTATAGATTCAGAATTAATAGTTTTATTAATTCTGAATACAGACAACGAAGCTAAAAAATCAGCAGCACTGAATGTAACTAATTTGTAACCGAGAAAAAATGGAGCAACACAAAACACTGTAAAAGTGAAATGTTAGACTCTGAAATAGTAACGGACAAGTTGCAGGAAAACTTAACGAATGGGAGACCAGTCATGTAAGTATATCCTTAAAATACATCAGACTAGAAATCAATTTCAAGGTAATTCTGAAAAAGGAAGTGAATGAAAAGACACCTAACAATTCAGCATATAGAGCTATGAAAATGGCGGTAAACCGTTGAAAATTATGGAATGAATATATTAGTAAAGCGTTGAATGTAACTTAGTTTGTTAGTAGTAACAAAGCTAGTGTTTGTACAGAATTTATATTGACAAATGATTTGAGTACTTTAATCGAAAGTGTATTAGCTGTGGTTCTGTAAAAGGAAGAAGCAGTGAAACATACGGTTTGCAGCATTAAGAAAAATATAACTGAAAAATCAGTTAAAAATTTTCCTGATAAGTTAAACTGAAATCGAAAAAAGTCAGATGTGGTTGCAAAAGCAATCTGTGAAGTAGGAGCAAATGGATAAATTGGTCAAACAGTTTAGAAAATGAATCCGAAGCAGAATAATTGAGCAGAACTAGCAAGCTAAAACCCAGCTTATTAAACATATCCAAAACAAACTCAAGGTGGCTAAATCAGTATTAAAGGATTTCAACCGACAATATGTGTTCAAAGAGAGGACATCCCCAAAGGGTGTCCTCTTACTGTATTTATATGTTAAATAATGAAAAAAAATTATACTCTGAAGTCAAAGCGTTCGGTGCGGGTCGATTCGTAAATATCACGGTCGAAACTGTAAAGTCGGGCTGGTTTGTGAGAAACTCCACTCTGAATTTCGTCAAGAGGTATCAGATAAGCCATTTTATTTACTTTGCGACGGTAATTTCGCTTGTCAAATACTGTATTAAATATGGCTTCATACAATTTTTGCATTTGAGTAAGGGTGAATTTTTCGGGTAATAATTCAAACACCAGAGGATCGTGCAATAAATCATAACGTAGTTTTTTTAAAGCCTCGTCGTAAATTTCGTTGTGGTCGAACATTAATTCTGTTATTTCGTAAGCATTTGCCCATTTGGCATCATCCATCAATGTGCTGTTATCCACATCAGTAACGTTTATAAGCGAATAGAATGCGACTGTTATTACCCGTTCATCTTTTAATCTTGGTTTTATCCATTCAAAGTCTTGAGGTCTTGTTTTCAAACGGTTTGGATTACTAAATACTTTAAATTGTTTTACGTAAATATTTTCAAGTCCGGTTTGTTCTTTTAATATTCGAGAAGCTGTTTCGTCAATATTTTCAGTTCTCCTTACCTGATTCCCCGGTAGTTTCCATTCCAGATGAATAATTCCGTCCATAGGAATATACTCTCTGCGAACCAATACTTTAAGTGTTCCTTTTTCGTATCCGAAAATGACACAATCTACCGATATGGTAGGTATTGTTTCGAAAGCTAAATCATTGATTTTATGCACCATTGCCATGAGTTTTATTCCTGAAAAGTATTTTAATAGGCAAAGATACAATAAATTTATTTTTGTTAGTGTCATTTTTACACAATATTTGTTGTGAAATAAAAAAAAGTATACTTAGTGTAAAATAAACACACTTTTTCTTTGTAGTTAGAAATATTGCATTTATATTTGCACCGAAAATCACTTATTGTGTTTATGACACTAAATCAAAATCTAATGCAAATGAAAAATATTCGAGTTCTTTTTATAGTAGTATTTTGCCTGCTAATTTCAATAAGTCAAAATTCGGCAAAAGCACAAATTCCTACCTATCTCGATGTAAATCAGCCTATTGAAAAGCGCGTTGAACAAGCTCTATCGTTAATGACTTTGGAGGAAAAAGTGGCAATGTGTCACGCTCAATCAAAATTTAGTTCACGCGGTGTACCTCGCCTTGGAATTCCTGAAATATGGACGGATGATGGTCCTCACGGTATACGTGAAGAAGTTTTTTGGGATAAATGGAGTGGCGCAGGTTGGACAAACGATTCATGTACTGCATTTCCGGCACTTACATGTCTATCGGCTAGTTTTAATCCACAAATGGCATTGAAATATGGCGTTGCTATTGGTGAAGAAGCTCGCTATCGAAATAAAACGGTGTTACTTGGTCCGGGTGTTAATATATACAGAATTCCACTTAATGGTCGAAATTTTGAATACATGGGTGAAGATCCATTTTTGTCATCACGTATGGTGGTGCCTTATGTGCAAGGTGTACAGCAAAACGGAGTAGCCGTATGTGTAAAACATTTTGCATTAAATAATCAGGAGCTAAATCGGATGGCTACCAATGTACAAGTGAGCGACCGAGCCTTATTTGAAATTTATTTACCCGCTTTCAAGGCTGCTGTTCAGGAGGGAAAAGCTTGGTCGATAATGGGTTCATATAATATGTTTAGAGGGCAACAATGTTGTCATAATGATTTGTTGTTGAATAAAATATTAAAAACTGACTGGAAATTTGATGGCGTGGTTATAAGTGATTGGGGTGGAGTTCATAGCACCGATCAAGCTGTGAATAATGGTCTGGACCTTGAAATGGGAACTTCAACTAATGGGTTAACAACCGATGGTACTGCACCTTATTCAGAATATTATTTGGCTAATCCGTATTTAAAGGGTTTGAAAACAGCTAAATATAGCGAAACTGTTTTAAATGATAAAATTCGCAGGTTGTTACGACTTATTTTCCGCACAACCATGAGCCCCAAACGTCCGTTTGGGAAATTTGTAAGCCCCGAACATTCAGAAGCTGCACGTAAAATTGCCGAAGATGGAATTGTATTGCTTAAAAACGAAAAGCAATTTCTTCCCATTCCAATTAAAAAATATAAAAAAATAGCTGTGATTGGTGAAAATGCAACACGCAGTTTGGTAATTGGCGGAGGCTCTTCTTCGTTGAAAGTAGCCTACGAAGTGTCGCCGTTGAATGGTTTGATAAACAAATTTGCTAAAGAACGTATAATTTATTCAAAAGGCTATGAGTCGGATGGCAATGAAAATGTTAAGGAAAATATTTCAAAAATAAAAGCAGATTCATTAGTGCTAGCTGCTGTTGAAGTGGCAAAAAACGCTGATATCGTGATTTTTGTGGGCGGTTTGAATAAAAATTATTTGCAGGACAGTGAAGGTGGCGACCGAACCACTATGGATTTACCTTATGGACAGAATAAATTAATATCGGCATTACTGAAAGTAAATAAAAATATAGCTGTAGTTTTGAATAGTGGAAATGCAGTGACAATGCCATGGTTAGCAGATGTTCGCGCCTTAGTTCAGGGTTGGTATTTAGGTTCAGAGGCTGGTAATGCTCTTGCTAATGTACTTTCGGGTGAAGTAAATCCCTCCGGAAAATTACCTTTCACTTTCCCTAAAAAGCTGGAAGACAATGCCGCCATATCATTTGGAAAAATTTCG
>CAZEEB010000115.1:0-7017 GCA_964511245.1 uncultured Paludibacter sp. | reverse complement strand
CCAAAATCATAAAATATTCTGTATCATCAACTTAGGGGTGCTGAGTAGTTACAAAATTTCAATATCTTTGCATTACTAAATTAAAAAAAATACAATGAATAAGAGTCGGTTAGAAGCATTCAGCGATGGTGTATTGGCAATCATAATCACCATAATGGTGTTAGAGTTAAAAATTCCACATGGCAGCGATTGGAAAGAATTACGTGAACTAATACCCACATTTATCAGCTATGGCTTAAGTTTTTCGTATATAGGCATTTACTGGGGAAATCATCATCATTTACTTCATTCAGTAAAACATGTAACATCGGGAATGATGCTGGCGAATCTGAATCTGCTGTTTTGGCTGTCGTTAGTTCCGTTTTCGACCGCATGGATGGGCGAAAATCATTTTGAAACAAATACAGTAGCCTTGTATGGTGTGGTTTTATTGCTTTGTGGAACAGGATATTACATACTTCAGCAAGTAGTTGAACAAAACTCAAAAGACAGTGAAGCGCTGAAAGAAGCTTTTAAAATGTCCGATAAGAAAGGAATGATTTCAATGGTTTTATATATTGCTTCCATTCCTCTGGCTTATATCCATCCCTACATTTCGTTTGCCATATTTATCGGGTCGTCCATTATGTGGCTGATTCCCGATAAAAATATCGAAAGGGCACTGAAAAGTATTGAAAAGTAAACAATTAGCAAAGATATGAAGTTTTGTCAATTTTCATTTTATCTCAATTGTAGAATTCATTTGTGCTTTTCCCCATATTTCAATGTCATCCAGCAGCGAAAAAATAGTTTCGCCTCTTTCTGAGATTGAGTATTCAACTCGTGGTGGTATCTCGGCAAAAATTTTTCGAGTTATAAATCCGTCTTCTTCCAACTCCCGCAATTGTGCCGTGAGCATTTGTTTACTGATAGTTGGTATTGCTTTTTGTAACATGCCAAAACGGTTAATTCCAACTTTGATACGATGCAGAATAATTGGCTTCCATTTACCTCCAATTTTTTGCATTGTATAGTTAATAGGGCAACTGTCAATCTTTTTTTGGATTTCCTCTAAATCTTTTTTTGACCATTCCATAAATTTATATAATTGATTATCAATAATAGTATGATTTAGTATACTATATCATTTAATACTGACTACTAGTTATTATGGAACAAAGATAATACTTTTGTCAGAAATTTAAAAACAAATTCAAATGAAAAATGAAAAAGAAATTGTAAGTCGTTTTTACAACGAGTGTTTAACTGTTAATAATACCGTAAATCTGAGTGAAGCATTGAATGAAATTCTTGCTGAAGATTTTGAATCGAGAAATGCCAAAGAAACGAAGGGGAAAGCCCAACTTAGCGGACAAGTTGCAGGTTTTTGGAAACTGATGCCTGATATGAAATGGGAAATTCAGGAAATGATTCAGGAAGGCAACCAAGTAGTGGTTCGAAGTGTGTTCAGTGCAAGCCCAAACGGAAATTTTATGGGAATTGAATTGGATGGAACTAAAACATTTAAAACCATGGCAATTGACATTCATACCGTTGAAAATAAACAAATTAAAACTGTTTATCATTGCGAGGAATGGGCAACCGCTATAGCACAATTAAAAGCGTTATAACAATAAGTAATTAATCAATGACACAAAAAACCGCTCTGATAACCGGTGCAACCGACGGAATTGGAAAAGCAACAGCAAAAAAGTTACTACAAGAAGGATGGAAAGTCGTTATCATAGGAAGAAATCCATCTAGATGCGAATCTACGGTTTCAGAATTAAAGTTATCAACTAAAAATAACAATATTTCGTCAATAGCTGTTGATGTAAGCAAATTGGGCGATGTGAAAATTGCTATGGAAAAGTTTCTGAGCCAAAACGACAAACTTGATTTTCTGCTTTTAAATGCCAATGCCATAGCCAATGACCGTATTGTGACAAAGGAAGGTTTTGAACAAAATTTCGTATTGGGTTACTTATCAAGGGTTTTGATGATAAAATTGCTTGAAACTGTAATGACAAATACGCCAAATTCCCAAATACTTTCGGTGGTAGGTATGGATACTGTAAGGTTGGATTTTGATGACCTTACAATAGAAAAGAACTTTACAGGCAGAAAAGGATTGGGACGATGGCAGTGGGCTATGAATGTGTTTACTCGAGAATATAACGTTTCAGGAGCAGTTCCGTTAAACTTATATATGCCGGGTTTGGTAAAAACTAAAATCTTAGCCAATGAACCTCAGCCTATGCGGACTTTCGTAAAATTAATGAATATGATTGTTGGAATTTCGGTGGAAAAATCTGCAGAGAATATTTACAGCGTATATAATGAAATAGCTGTAAAACTGAAAAAATGTAGCTGTTATTCGTGGGAAAAAGAAAGGTCATTCCCAAAAGTTGATATGCAATCAGATGATCAGAAGAATCTTTTGAAAACAACTAACTCGTTGTTGGATATATACTTAAAATAAACAGAGTACATTCAAGACAATTCAAACAGAGTTACCTTCAACTTGATTTTTGACCACCATAGTTAGTCCAAAACGACTTTCCACCGCATGGAGAGTCGTTTCGTTTTTTTTTGAACTTGTTCATTGACAAAACACAACAATCCATTTGAATTTTAGCAAGATTCACTGAAACTGGTTTTATTTACACAGTCTTTAGCATTATTTTTGATTCTAAAGTAAACAACTGATTGATATTAATTCCGGAAAAATTATCAATAGGAAATTTATTCATTTATCAAAAAAATAATATTATGAAAAAGATGCAATTAATCGCAACATTGGCAATTGGATTGCTGATGATTGATTCCTGTACTGAAGAACTAAGTTCAAGAAACAACGAACCTGATGTAACAACAACACAAAGTTACAGTATAAACAGCACCTCTCAGAAAGCTTGTTACGGAAATTATGCTGAAATATCAGCACCAAAAAGTACCGAAGATTTTTATGGGCAAGATGCTCAAAATGAAACCAAAAGCATGGTTTTCAAGGATAATGGTGATGGCACAGTTACCGATTTCAATACCGGTTTGACCTGGATTAAAGCACGAGGCAATAAAATGAGTTGGGAAGATGCTTTTACGGCTGCAAAAACCTGTAATACGGGCGGTTATACCGACTGGCGTATGCCTACAATCAAAGAACTGTATTCAATTATCAACTTTAACGGACATAGTGGCTTTAGTGCCGAAACAAGTACTCCTTATATAGATACAAAGTATTTTGAAATTGCCTTTGGAAATACATCAGCCGGTGAAAGATTGATTGATGCTCAAGACTGGTCGGCAACTGAATATGTGGGTACAACCATGCATAACGATGCTACCGTGTTTGGTTTTAATTTTATCGACGGACGCATTAAAGGTTATCCGAAATACAACCCGGGCACAACAACACCGCATACACTTTACGTGCGCTATGTGAGAGGAAATACATTGTATGGCAAAAACCTTTTTACCGATAATGGGGATAAAACGATTTCGGACAAAGCCACCGGATTAATGTGGTCGAAAGACGATTCGGGAATGGGACTGAATTGGAAAGATGCACTGGCATGGGTTCAGCTCAAAAACAAAGAAAATTATCTTGGGTTCTCCGATTGGAGATTACCAAACGCTAAAGAGCTACAAAGTATAGTAGATTATAAGCGGGCACCTGATGTAACAAACTCAGCAGCTATTGATCCTGTTTTTAATTGTACTAAAATAAGCAATGAAGGTGGTAAGGTTGATTATCCATATTACTGGACCAGTACAACCCATTTAGAAGGAATGACACCCGGACAAATGGCCATTTATATATGTTTTGGAAGAGGATTGGGTTTTATGACACCGCCTTATGGTGGAACAACCAGTTTACTGGATGTTCATGGGGCCGGTTGTCAGCGAAGTGATTTTAAATCGGGGAGTGAATCTGATTATCCTACCGGACATGGACCCCAAGGTGATGTGGTGCGAATTTTAAACTATATACGCTTGGTAAGAACTATCAAATAGAGTTCTATCTCCTTCCTGATTTCCGACCTCCAGAATTAGTCCCAAACGACTTTCCACTCCGTGGGGAGTCGTTTCTTTTTGGAGCAGATTTTCCTGCACGGAGCTCTTTCGATTTGGGATTTGGATTCGATGTGCGGTCGGCTACAGATGTTTTAGGAATTGAGGTTTGAGGTTTGTGATTCGAATTATGTGTCTTTTTATTTTCTTCCTGTTTTATGCCCCCTTTAGGGGGTTTGGGGGCAGAACTTGAGTTTGCAATATCTGCCATAATCTGCTCCATTTCAGCCGGCTCTAATTGTCGCCATTCACCCAAGGGAATACCTTTCAGGCTGATATTCATAATCCGAATGCGTTCCAGTTTCACTACTTCGTATTCAAAATATTCACACATTCGGCGGATTTGACGGTTTAAGCCTTGAATAAGCACAATGCGAAACGAGAAAACGGACTCTTTTACGACCTTACATTTTTTGGTCATTTCGCCCAAAATTGGAACACCTGCTCCCATTTTCTGAATAAATTCGTCGGTAACTGGTTTATCCACTGTAACCAAATATTCTTTTTCATGCTTGTTACCGGCACGCAGAATTTTGTTGACAATATCGCCATTATTGGTCAGAAAAATCAGACCCTGTGATTCTTTGTCAAGTCGACCAATGGGGAAAATCCGTTCGTGGTAACCGATATAATCAATGATAGAGTCTTTCACACCAATTTCGGTAGTGCTAATAATTCCCACTGGCTTATTGAAAGCAATAAATACAAAATCTGTCCCTTCTTTGGCTTCAATCAGATTACCGTTTAAAGTAATTTTATCATGTTTTGAAACCTGTGTTCCCACTTCAGCCCGTTTGCCATTTACAAATACATGGCCCTGCTCGATATACTTGTCGGCTTCACGACGTGAACATATCCCACTGTCACTGATAAATTTATTGAGACGGATTTTTTCGGTCATTAGATTAAAAAAGTTTGAAATAGCCCCAAACCCCTAAAGGGGCTTAAAGACGCAGTTTGTGAGTGATGTTATTTGTAAATCTGAAAAGTGATTCATTTAGTCAAAGTTTTTGATAATCAATTATATTTCAAAATTCCCTTTTAGCGGCTAGGGGATCTTTCAGCATATCAAGTAATTCACTGATTACCATGGCACTTGCACCCCATATTTCAGCATTGGTTACATCAAAATAAGGTGCTTCTGAGCCCGCTTTTATCGAATTGACATAAAAATCTTTCTTTTTAATTACATCGGGTTTGAAAAAGTCAGAGAAAGAAATTTCAATTACTTCATCCACTTCCCGTTCATCAATCTTATATTGAGGTTTTTCGGCCATATAACCGACAAATACACTAATCAAAAAATTACTTGGCGGCACATAAATATCCGATAACCGGCCAATTATTTCAATTTTATCCTTTGGAATGCCTATTTCTTCTTCAATTTCACGCAATGCTGTGACTCTCACTTCGCCATCTTCTTCTTCGTACCGTCCACCCGGAAAAGCAATCTGTCCCGAATGAATGCCCACATACACACTACGCCGTATAACAATCATTTTTAGCACATTGTCCTCATGAAAAAACAAAATCATAACAGCACTTTTCTGAGCATTTACAAGCATTTTTTGTTCATTCAAATAATCCGAAATGCGATTTTTAGGTGCCATTTTCAGATGAGAATTCATTCCCTTTAGTGGACCAGTTAGTTTGTGCTTTAATTCTTGTTCGGTTGGGTTCATAACTAAAAAAATGTCCCGCAAAATTACGCAAATATTTCGGCGCAACTTGCGGGAAGTCTTATATCTTTTATCTTAATACTAAAATCTTATTGACAAATCACACAACCTTCACATTTCGACAATTCGCCGCGAAGTCGTTTTTCTACCAGCATCTTTATTCTGTCCTGCAAAGCGGGAATACGAATGTTCTCAATCACGTCGTTGGTGAAAGCAAACATAAGCAGCAGTCGGGCTTCTTCTTTTGATATTCCACGTTGCTGCATGTAGAACATGGCAGTTTCGTCCAACGACCCAATGGTGGCACCGTGCGAACATTTTACGTCATC
Organism: uncultured Paludibacter sp.; assembly: GCA_964511245.1. Lineage (GTDB taxonomy): Bacteria > Bacteroidota > Bacteroidia > Bacteroidales > Paludibacteraceae > Paludibacter. The sequence goes on along the minus strand of CAZEEB010000115.1, from coordinate 956 downwards.
GGCATAAATTTCCAGCTGCGGTTTGGTACGCATTTTAGCCGTTTTTTTCAGCAATATGTTGCGGTTGGTCTGAAATGCAGCCGTTTTCTGTGCATCTTTTGCCACATAGAGTTTTCCGGTAAATGCACCTTTAGCTGTGTCGTCCAGCACGTATTTAAACAGCTCACGACTGCTACAATTTGGTTTGTTATGAATGATGGATGTGAAGTTATCAACCTGTTGGTTTTTATCGCCAATTACCATTCCACAAAGTTCAGTTGAGCAATGTTCACCGTCTACATCTATTTCTATCAGGTTACGGGTAACACCGTTGTGAAGTGTAATCACATTAGCCAACACATTTGATGAATTATCCTGATCAATAAGTAAAGTCGATAAATTAGTGGTTTTATTGTGCGTATTTTCCAGTTTGTAGTGTTCGTAAGTGGCATTTTCAGCAACAAAAACCTCTGTAACCCGATTGGATAGGAAGCGAACTTCGTCCACCGTATGGTCGCAAACCAGCAATTGCGCTTTAGCTCCTTTTTCAAGAATAATGAGGTTATGACTTACTGCCATAAAATCGACATCGGCACGCATGATATTCACCAACTGAACAGGTTTGTCCAGCACCACATTTTCCGGCACATACATAAAGAATCCATCCTGAGCAAAAGCTCCGTTGAAAGCTATCAGTCCGTCTTCTTTTGTCGAGCTTAGTTTTCCAAAATAACCTTTCAGCAATTCGGGATGTGTTGCAGCCACTTCTTTCACACTGCCAATGATGACACCATCAGGAAGTTTTGTATTGCGCGGGTCGGTTACCGGGTAAAAACCATCATTCACCACAAAATAGAGGTACGAATGAATCCCCGGTACGTCGCATTTGAATACGTCATACGGATTTACCGGAATAGGAATACGGTTGATATTCAGTCCATAATCGATTGAAAGTGCTTCTTTCAGGTCGGTATATT
>CAZEEB010000114.1:0-7090 GCA_964511245.1 uncultured Paludibacter sp. | reverse complement strand
TTATGAACACAGAAAAAGGAAGTAAATTATATATTTTTGGCATTACTCTGGTGGCAACACTTGGAGGTTTGCTTTTCGGATACGACACTGCCGTTATTTCGGGTGCTGTCGATTCATTGAAAACTGTTTTTCACCTGAATGAAGCTACTTTTGGTAATATGGCTACATTTTATCATGGTGCAACAGTTTCGAGTGCGCTGATTGGCTGTATTATCGGTAGTGCCTTATCTGGCATTTTTGCCGAGAAACTAGGGCGTAAAAACTCCTTGCTTTTCGCAGCAATCATGTTTTTTGTATCTGCTTGCGGTGCAGCTTATCCTGAAGCATTTTTCTTTAGCAAAGGTGAAGGAACAATAAATGTGCTTATTGCATTTAATATTTACAGAATTATTGGCGGTATCGGTGTAGGTCTTGCCTCGGCTATTTGCCCTATGTATATTGCCGAAATTGCACCTGCTGATATTCGTGGAAAATTGGTTTCATGGAACCAGTTTGCTATAATCTTCGGTATGTTGATTGTTTATTTTGTAAACTATTTTATTACCAAAGGCGAACCACAAGCATGGATTGATTCGGATGGATGGCGTTATATGTTTGCTTCGAATGCTGTTCCCGCTGCTATTTTTGGCATGTTGCTATTCTTTGTTCCGGAAACTCCACGGCATTTAGCGTTGATTGGAAAAGAGGATAAAGCCTTACATATTTTAGGTAAAATCAATGGTTCAAAAAAAGCAAAAGAAATTTTGAGCGAAATCAAAGAATCTGCCCACGAAACCATTGAAAAAGTATTGGCTTATGGCTGGAAAGTATTGGTTATCGGTATTCTACTTTCGGTATTCCAACAGGCCGTAGGTATCAATGTGGTACTTTATTATGCACCAACTATTTTCAAAGGTCTGGGCTTTGGAAACGATGCAGCCATGTACCAAACCGTTATCATGGGCTTTATCAACATTGTATTTACCCTTGTAGCTATCTTTACGGTTGATAAATTCGGACGTAAACCATTGTTGATTATCGGTTCGGTGGGTATGGCTATAGGTATGTTTGCCATTGGTTTATTGGCATATTTAAAAATTATAGGTGTTAGTACTTTAATTTTCATTGTTATCTATTCGGCTTCGTTTATGATGTCGTGGGGACCAATCTGTTGGGTACTTATTTCTGAGATTTTCCCCAATACCATTCGTGGAAAAGCAATTGCTATTGCAGTTGCGGCTCAATGGATTTCGAACTTTATCGTTTCGGCAACGTTCCCTTCGTTGGAAGCATTCAGCATTACCTTTACCTACGTTCTTTACGGTGTAATGTCGGTTCTGTCAGCTCTTTTTGTTTGGAAAATGGTTCCTGAAACTAAAGGGAAAACATTGGAAGATATGAATCAGTTGTGGAAAAAATAGATTTTTTCAATATTGTTGGATGATATTTTAGCATAAATACTCCCGAAATTCTTAATTGATTTTCGGGAGTATTTTTTATTGTTTACTTTTGCAACTTATCGATTTTTTATAATTTGAATGAATATGTTTCAAACAAAAGTAGAAATACCAACTGCTGAATTTAATATCGGCTATGAAAAGCAAATTATTTGCATCGGTTCTTGTTTTGCAGAAAATATTGGACGAAAATTGAAAGAAATTTATTTTGAAGCTGACATTAATCCATTTGGAGTACTTTATAACCCTGTTTCGATTAGCAATAGCATCAATTTATTACTTGAAAACAAGCCATTCGGCATTTCTGATCTAGTTGCAAATAATGACATTTGGCAAAGTTTTATGCATAGCAGTTTATTTTCGGCAACAAGCGCCGAACAATGCTTAAAAAACATAAATGAACGATTTAATCAAGCTGTTCAATTTTTGCAAAATACAGATTACCTTTTAATTACTTTTGGTACAGCTTGGATTTATCAAGAGCGAAAAAGTGGAAAAGTAGTTTCAAACTGTCATAAGTTACCTGCCAATGAATTTTTGAGGCGAAGACTAACAACAGATGAAATTGTAAGCGAATACTCAGCGCTAATTAATAAAGTTAATACAAAATTTCCAAACCTGAAACTGATATTTACCCTAAGCCCAATACGCCATTGGAAAGATGGTGCACACGAAAACAATATCAGTAAAAGCACGTTGTTACTGGCTATTGAAACTTTACAAAAAAAAAATCAAAATGTGCATTATTTTCCTGCTTACGAAATTCAGATGGATGAATTACGCGATTATCGGTTTTATGCTTCGGATATGCTGCATCCGTCCGACCTGGCAATTGATTATATATGGCAGCGTTTTGGCGAAACTTATTTTGATGCTAGAACACAAGAAATAAAAAAAGAAATTGAAAAATTAGTGGCTGATTTAGCACATCGACCCATTCATCCGGAAACAGATGAATATAAAAAATTCAGTTCAAGTATTGAGCAAAAAAAAATTGATTTAAAAATTAAATATCCCTTTCTAAAAAAACATTTCTAAAAAAATGATTAAAACAGCCTGCTTTATATTGCTTTTTGTGGGATTTTTGCTAACATTTATTCAGGCTCAGCCTAAAGATTCAATAAGCATTGCAAGTTACAATATTCGGTTGGAAACACCTGCCGATACGGGTGCAAGGGCTTGGAAAAATAGAAAATCAGATCTAGCTAAAATTTTCAAACAAAATAAATTTGATATAGTTGGAGTTCAAGAAATAGGAAGTAATAAGCAAAAGAATGATTTAATGAAATTACTTCCATCGTTCACTTATTATGGCAAAGGACGTGATAATCAACAACAAACTGCCGGAGAGCAAATTGGCATAATATTTAAATCGAAAAGATTTAAACTAAAGCAACATGGTTCGTTTTTCTTGTCAGAAACTCCCGAAATACTGAGTAAAGGCTGGGATGCCGATTTTAGACGTTTATGTGTTTGGGCACGATTTTATGATTTGCAATCTAAATACGAATTTTATGTTTTTAATTCACACTTTGATCATGTAGGTAAAAAGGCCAGGACTGAAAGTGCAAAACTTATAGTGAGTAGAATTAAACTAATTGAACCTAAAATACCGGTGTTTTTTGTTGGAGATTTGAATTCTTCGCCATTTGATACCTTAATGTATCAAAGACTTACCGATTTGCTTACAGATACAGCAATATCTTCTCAAAAACTAACTGTAACTACCCAAGGAACTTTTAATGGATATGATATGAATACTGAAAATTTCAGTGCCAATCAAAAAATCGATTATATTTTTTATAGAAATGCTAACGCTTTGGAATATAAGGTAATAAATTCAAGATTTAATAATTTATCATATCCTTCCGATCATTTTCCGGTGGTATGTTATTTCGAATTTATAAGTCCAAACAAAGATTAAAATTGCATTAATCGTACCTAATAATTTTGGCCGGATTAATTTTAGTAATTAGATATGATGGACCTATCATCATGAAAAAAGAAGCCAACAAAGTCCCAATATTTAACAATAAAATATAAGTCCAATTAAAACTGATTGGCACTGTGGCAACGTAGTAAGCTTGAGGGTCGAGCGGAATAATTCCAGTAAAATACTGAATGCCACAAACTGAAAGACCGATAAGATTTCCCCAAAACATTCCTTTGGCAATTAAAAATGTAGAATGATACAAAAATATCTTTCGAATAGACCAATTTGTTGCTCCCAGCGATTTTAGAATTCCAATCATATTTGTTCGTTCCAGAATTAAAATCAGTAGTCCCGATATCATGTTAAAACCAGCTACCGATAACATTAAAAATAAAATAACCCAAACATTGGTATCAAGTAATTCTAACCAACTGAAAATTTGAGGATTAAGCTGCCTTATGGTTTGAGTAGAATATGCTTTCCCCTCTTTGCTAAATTTATTGGCAGTTGCCGAATAAACTGCATCGCCAAGTTCATCAATTCGATTAAAATCAGAAATTAAAATTTCTAAACCACTGAATGAGTTACTTTCCCAATTATTTAGCGACTGAACTTGACGCATATCAGCCAATATAATTAGTTTATCATACTCAACAAAGTTAGTAGAATAAATACCAACAATTTTAAATTTACGAGCTCGAATCTCGTTTTGAATAAAATATGTGAAGAAATTATCGCCTAATTTTAATCCAAGTAAATTGGCTAAATATTTAGATATAACAACTTGATTTACTGGCGAATTACCTGATAAATCAATAAGTTGTCCTTCTTCAAGATTTGACTTAAAAAAATTCCAGTCAAAATTGCTATCAATTCCTTTCAATACAATTCCCTGAAACTCTGTATTGGTTTTAATAATGCCGGGTTTTGTAGAAAATCGTTGCACATGTTTTACCCCATCAATAGCAGCTATTTTAGCTATCAAGGCTTTATCAACCTTAATAGGATTCATTTCGTAGGTATTATTATTATCAAAATTGGTTATTTGAATGTGTCCACCAAAGCCAATTGTTTTATTCCGAATTTCATTTTTAAAGCCAATTACAGTAGCAACCGAAATAATCATCACTGCCAATCCAAGCGCAATACCAATAGTGGCAATACGAACCGCAGGGCGAGAAATATTTTTCTTGCCCTGCTGAAAATGAATGCGCTTTGCAATAAAAAATTCTAAATTCACAAGTTTTATCTATCTAAACAGAAAATTAAATGGTTCGTCCCGGGTACACTTGCAATGCTTTGCCCAGTATAATTAATGCATGTTTTAAATCGTCTTTATCAAGTACATAAGCTATACGAACTTCATCTTTTCCCATACCGGAAATGGTGTAAAATCCCGATGCAGGAGCCATCATTACAGTATGTCCTTCAAATTCAAAATCGGAAAGTAACCATGCACAAAATTTATCGGCATCGTCAACCGGAAGGCGAGCCACAGTATAAAAAGCTCCCATTGGAATAGGCGAATAAACGCCCGGAATACGATTCAAACCATCAATCAGAAATTTTCGACGTTCCACATACTCATTGTACATTTCAAGCATGTATTCAGGTGGAGTACTCATGGCAGCTTCAGAAGCTATTTGACCTAATAATGGTGGACTGAGGCGTGCCTGACAAAACTTTATTACATTTTTGCGGACTTCTTTGTTTTTTGTTACAATAGCGCCAATACGTACACCGGTCATGCTGTAACGTTTTGAAACGGAATCAATCAGTACCACATTTTCCTCAATTCCATCCAAATGAAAAGCCGAAATATAGGGTGCACCGGTATAGCAAAATTCGCGATAAACTTCGTCAGAAAACAAATATAAATCGTATTTTTTTACCAAATCACGAATTTTATTCATTTCAGCTCGTGTGTAAAGATATCCGGTTGGATTATTGGGATTGCAAATCAGAATTCCTTTGGTTTTAGCTGTAATAAGTTCTTCAAATTTATCAACATGTGGCAAGGAAAAACCTTCTTCAATAGTTGACACAACCGGTTTGACAACTGCACCGGCAGCAATAGCAAATGCAGTGTAATTGGCATACGCTGGTTCAGGTACTATAATTTCATCGCCCGGATCCAGGCAACTCATAAAGGCAAAATTCACTGCCTCCGAACCACCGGTGGTAATAATTATATCATCTTCATTAACATCAATATTAAATGTATGATAATAGGCTGCAAGCTTAGTACGTAAGCTTTTAATCCCATCACTCGGACTATATTCCAACACGGTACGGTCAATATTACGAATAGCTTCCAACGCCACTTGTGGAGTTTTCAAATCGGGCTGACCGATATTGAGATGATACACTTTTATCCCACGAGCTTTAGCTTTATCGGAAAGTGGAACTAATTTTCGGATAGGTGATTCGGGCATTGCCTGTCCGCGTTGTGATGTGTGTGGCATAATTTCAATTTTTCAGTTGACAATTATTTGTTAACAAACCAATTGTAAATATATCAGTAAGTCAACAATAAATGCTTAAACAATTAATTTATGCTGCAAAATTAGTGAAAAATACCCAAGAAAAAAAGGTTTTGCTCACAAGATGTAATAGGATGGAATTATTACAGCAAAAGTCATTTATGTACTTTAATCAAGACGAAGAATTTCTAACTTTATGATTTTAAAAGTATTTTCTGTTTCATCTAATGTTCAATTTTTCGTATTCAGTCAGTCATTTTTTTCGTTCGGTAACTTTTATTTTTGTTTCAATGGCAAGGCATATACTTTTGCAACAGAAATAAATTTAAAAGCAAAGAATATGAAACGTATTATCACATTAACATTACTTGTATTATTAGTCACATTTGCCATAGTTGGTCAAAACACTGGACAAACCGTTCGTGGAATTGTAACCGAAGCATTTACCGGAAATCCGATTGAAGGAGCAGCGGTTATTGTTCCCGATTCAAAACCACTTATTGGCACAACCACCGATGCCAAAGGAGAATTTGTTATCAAAAACATCAAACCGGGGCGTTGGTCGTTTTCGGCATCAATTGTAGGTTATTCAGCTCAGGTGGTTTCCAATCTGATGGTAATTGCCGGTAAAGAAACTGCTCTAATCTTTAAGCTTGATGAAAAAGTTAATAACCTCGGTACGGTGGTTGTAAAATCAAGTCATTCCAAAGAAAAACCATTGAACGACATGGCCTTGATTAGTGCCCGTTCATTCAGTGTTGAGGAAACAGAACGCTTTGCGGGTAGTCTGGGTGATCCGTCACGCATGGTTTCGAATTATGCCGGGGTAATGGCGGGAAACGATTCACGCAACGACATTATCATTCGTGGTAATTCGCCTATGGGTTTACTTTGGCGGATTGAAGGTGTGGAAGTTCCGAACCCAAATCATTTTGGCGCACAAGGCACCACCGGTGGCCCCGTGAGTATGCTCAACAGCAATTTGTTGGCTAACTCGGATTTTATGACCGGTGCTTTTCCATCCGAATATGGAAATGCGCTTTCAGGCGTTTTCGATATTAATTTACGAAGCGGAAACAAGGAAAAGTACGAATTCACAGGTCAGGTTGGTTTTAATGGCTTCGAAGCAGCTGCCGAAGGACCGATTCCATTTGGAAAAAATAATCTGAAAGGTTCGTTTATTGTGGATTACCGTTATTCCACACTGGAATTGGTAAGCAAACTCGGATTTAATGTGG
>CAZEEB010000113.1:0-7145 GCA_964511245.1 uncultured Paludibacter sp. | reverse complement strand
AATTTTTGAAGAACATATCAAGGATATGTGTGAGGCCATTCACGCCAACGGCGGACAGGTGTATCTGGACGGTGCCAATATGAATGCGCAGGTTGGATTGACAAATCCAGGAACAATAGGTGCTGATGTTTGTCACCTGAACCTGCACAAAACCTTTGCCATTCCTCACGGTGGCGGTGGTCCGGGTGTGGGTCCTATTTGCGTGGCAGCTCATCTGACTGAATTCCTACCAAGCAAAACCTACGGGCAAAACACTGTTTCGGCTGCACCTTACGGAAGTGCCAGCGTTACAGCCATTACTTACGGCTATATCCGTATGTTGGGCATAGAAGGATTGACACAATCCACCAAAATTGCCATTCTGAATGCCAATTATCTGGCAGCAAAACTGAAAGATAGCTACGGAGTGCTTTATACCGGCGAAAAAGGACGTGTGGGTCACGAGCTGATTCTGGAAGCGCGTAACTTCAAAGCCACTTCGGGCGTAACCGAAACCGATATTGCTAAACGATTGATGGATTATGGTTTCCACGCGCCAACTCTTTCATTCCCTGTTCACGGCACCCTGATGATTGAGGCAACCGAAAGCGAATCGTTGGCCGAACTGGACAGGTTCACACAGGCTATGTTGCATATTTTCGACGAAATAAAGGAAGTGGAAAACGGTGCAGCCGACAAAACCGATAACGTGCTTCTCAACGCACCTCACCCTGAATATAGCATTGTTTCCGATGAATGGAATCACCCATACAGTCGTGCAAAAGCCGCTTATCCAACCGATTGGGTAGCTGAAAACAAGTTCTGGGTAAACGTGGCCCGGGTTGATAACGGCTATGGCGACAGGAATTTGGTGTGTAGTTGTCAGACAATTTAAGTTGAAAAGAATGCTTTAACATCGCAGAGAATTTAATTTATTGTAAAAACTATTTCGGGTAAAAGCACTCCGAAAAGTTTTAAAAAATCAGAAAAGACACGCGTATCGATATTTTCGGTTCGCGTGTCATAGCATTATGAATACACTAACATAAAAACACAGTGAATATAGCTTAATATAGACTTTGTCTGTTTTTATTTGCTTTAGCAATGTACTTTAATTTTTTTTCTATCTTTGCATTATATAAAAATTTTAAACAAATGAAACAACCCCAAATCAAAATAGCTGCACTTTTCATATTTATTGCTATCACATTTGAAGTTTTGGCAATACCGGCAACGCCTTTTCCAGTGAAAATTACACAACCGGATGGCACACAACTTAGCATTAGAATACATGGTGATGAGTATTTTAATTATAACACTACCACAGATGGTTACCTATTACTTTCGGACGAAACAGGAGTCTTGAACTATGCTGAACTGAAAGATGGAAAAATTAGCAGTTTAAATGTGAAAGCTTCTGAATTGAATAAACGAAGTCAAGTTGAAAAGAATTTGATTAAAACCTTAATCCCTAATCAAGATTTAACAGCTTATAGAAATGCAAGTAAAATGCTACGTACCAAAAAAAACATATCATTTTCATTGCCTCAGAAAGCATATCCGTTAATTGGATCCCCTAAATCGTTGGTTATATTGGTGAATTTCTCAGATGTAAAATTCAGTGTTCCAACACCTCAGACTGCATTTACTAATTTATTAAACCAAAATGCTTATTCAACAAATGGCGGAACTGGCTCTGCAAAAGATTATTTTCACGACAATTCATCCGGTGTATTTAATCCGCAATTTGATGTGGTTGGACCAGTGACATTGGATAATAATATGGCATACTATGGAGCTAATGATGCGAGTGGGAACGACACAAATCCACAACAAATGGTTATTGATGCCTGTACAAAAGCTGCTGCGAACGGACTTGATTTTTCGCAATATGACACTGATAAAAATGGAGTTGTAGATAATGTATTTATTTATTATGCAGGCTATAACGAAGCAGAAGGAGGTCCTAAAAACAGTATTTGGCCACATAAATGGAACTTGAATGATTACTCGGTAAAATTCAATAATGTAAGTATTTTTCATTATGCCTGTACTTCAGAACTAAGATCAAATTCAGGTGCAAATATGTGTGGGATAGGTACTTTTAGTCATGAATTTGGACATGTACTTGGCTTACCCGATTATTATGTAACTCAAAATGCACCTGATCATCATACACTTTCAGTGTGGAATATAATGGATTACGGAGCTTATCTGAATGCAGGAAGAACCCCTCCAACCTATTCGGCATTCGACCGTTTTTACTTAAACTGGCTTATACCTACTGAATTAAAGGTAAGCGGCGAATACAGTTTAGCTGCATTAGCTAGTTCGAATAAAGCTTATTTGATTTCACAAAATGGAAATCACAATCTGATTGGGTCAAATCCTTCGCCCGTTGAGTTTTTTACGCTCGAAAACAGACAACAAAGTGGTTGGGATGCTTATTTGCCAGGGCATGGCATGTTAATTACACATATTTATTACAATCAATCTACTTGGTCGAGCAACACCCCAAATAACGATCCCAATGCAATGGGGGTTGATATTGTTGAAGCCGATGGAGTAGCAATTACAGAAACTACCAGCATAGATCCTACACTTGCAGGCGACCCATTCCCTGGTACTTCGAATGTAAAATCATTTAATCCCGTACTTCGCAGTGGAATGAACATAAAGAAACCATTATTAAATATTCAGGAAACAAATGGAATTATTCAATTCCATTTTGGTACAAATATCACTTTTATTCAAAGTTTTCAGTCATTTAAAACTGTACAAGGAACTCCTTCTGCCATTCAAACAGCCACAATAAGTGGGTCTAAACTTAAAGGAGCAATAAATCTCAGCTTTAAAACCGGTTTACAATTTGAAATGAAAAAAGATACAGACCCCTCTACTTCATGGTCAAAGAATTTAACCTTAACCCCTGTTGATTCAGTTGTGACATCTACAAATATTCAAATACGTTACAACCCAACCACTCCTTCCTACAGTGATGTTCACAACGATACTTTTGTAGCTTCTACAAGCTATGGTGATTATACCGATGCTTTTTTAACGGGAACTTCAACTCGTCCGGTTTATGTAGTACCACCGGTTGCAAAAGCTGCAACTGACACAACTTATACAAGTTTTGTGGCAAACTGGGATAAAGTATTTGACGCAACAGGTTATTATGCAACAGTTTATAATATCAATGAAGGTAAATCAGGAATAACCGAAACGTTTGACAGAGGAATTATTGCTCCCAATGGTTGGATAATCACAGCTTCCACCACCTCAAGTTCCAGCATTTACAGTGGAGGAAATCCACCATCGCTGCAATTTCAAAACACAGGCGAGTATGTTATGACAGAAAAATATTTAATTCCGGCTACTACGCTTTCTTTTTACATTCGGTCAATGGCAGCTTATGGTGGCGGATTTACGATACAAGCACAAAATGCACAAAATAATTGGGACAAAATTGATAGTATTGCGGTTTCTGCTACATTATATGAGAAAAATAAAACCTATACTTTTGATGAATCAAAAGGATATAATCGTTTTAAATTTACATACTTCAAAGGCACAGGTGTAATAACGTTTGATGATGTCACAGTAGGTTTTTCCAAATACCTGAATTATTTAAGACACGAAACATGGATGACTACTACAACTGACTCATTGACAAATCTGATACCCGGTACAGAGTATTTCTACAAAGTCAGAGCAAGCGACAAAAGCATTCATTATGAAAATATTACAGATTTTTCAAATACAATTTCAGTAAAAACGCTTGGCAATGTCACTACGTTCGGAAACAAAAAGAATGCTCAAATAATTTACATTACTAAAAACGATGGTGTCATAATACTTAAAGTGTCAAATAGTTCTGATTTAGTTTCTGTATATAATACTTTAGGACAGGAAGTTATTCCTGCATTTAAGCCAGCAACCGATGTTGTAGAAATAAAAAATCTGGCACATCATCAATTTTATTTTGTAAAAGTGGGTCAGAATGTCGTAAAAGTAAGGCTTTAATCCAAATTTAATCTAATATTAAACTTTCCAACAATGACTTAATGGTCAATTTTTGGAAAGTTTTTTGTGTAATTTTGCATTCAAATATTAAACAAAAAAAATAATTCATGTTATCAGTAGATGCGCTAACTGTCGAATTTGGCGGACAGACTTTGTTTTCGGATATATCATTTGTGATAAATGAAAAAGACCGGATTGCCCTAATGGGTAAAAATGGTGCCGGAAAATCGACATTGCTTAAAATTCTTGCCGGTACCCGCGAGCCTTCGAAAGGGAGTATTTCATATCCAAAGGAAACAGTTATTGCATATTTACCACAGCATTTATTGCTCGATGATAACCGAACTGTATTTGAAGAAACTGCCATGGCATTTTCGGTAATAAACGATATGGAAACGCAAATACAGGCCTTAAATGACGAATTGACAACCCGAACCGATTACGAATCGGATGGATATATGGAGTTGATTGAACAGGTTTCGGCATTGAGCGAACAATTTTATAGCATTGAAGAAATAAACTATGATGCTGATATTGAGAAAACGTTGCTTGGATTAGGATTTTCACGCCAGGATTTTAACCGTAACACTGCCGAATTTAGTGGAGGATGGCGTATGCGAATTGAACTAGCAAAAATTTTACTTCGTCGCCCTGACGTAATATTATTGGACGAACCAACCAACCATCTTGATATTGAGTCAATTCAATGGCTTGAGGATTTTCTGATAAATTCAGCCAAGGCAGTTGTAGTTATTTCGCATGATAGAGCCTTTGTAGATAATATAACTACTCGAACTATTGAAGTAACTATGGGTCGAATTTATGATTACAAAGCGAAGTATTCACATTACCTGGAACTACGAAAGGAGCGTCGTGATCAGCAACAAAAACAATTTGATGAGCAACAAAAAATGATTGCCGAAAATATGGAGTTTATTGAACGATTTAAAGGCACTTATTCCAAAACACTGCAAGTTCAATCGCGGGTTAAGATGCTTGAAAAACTTCAAATTTTGGAAGTAGATGAAGAAGATACTTCGGCACTTCGACTTAAGTTTCCACCTTCACCCCGTTCCGGAAACTATCCTGTTACGGCCGAAAATGTCGGGAAAATTTATGGAAACAAACGGATTTTTTCAAATGCCAACTTTATGATTGAACGGGGCGAAAAAATTGCATTTGTTGGAAAAAACGGCGAAGGAAAATCGACACTCGTAAAATGCATCATGAAAGAAATTGAACACGAAGGTTTATTATCACTCGGTCACAATGTAAAAATAGGTTATTTTGCTCAAAATCAAGCATCATTATTGGATGAAAATTTAACAGTATTTCAAACCATCGATGATGTGGCTGTGGGCGAAATTCGTAATAAAATCAAGGATTTACTTGGGGCATTTATGTTTGGTGGCGACAATTCATTTAAAAAAGTAAAAGTTCTTTCGGGAGGTGAACGCCAGCGATTGTCAATGATAAAACTCTTGCTCGAACCTGTAAATTTATTAATTTTAGATGAACCTACAAATCATCTGGATATGAAAACAAAAGATATTCTAAAACAGGCACTTATCGATTTTGATGGCACATTAATAGTTGTTTCGCACGACCGCGATTTCTTAGACGGATTAATAGAAAAAGTGTACGAATTTGCTAATCAGAAAGTTACAGAGCATTTGGATAATATCTACGAATTTTTGGCTAAAAAGAAAATGGAAAGCCTCAGGGAAATTGAAAAATAACCACAAAACCAAGAACTATATGAGCAAATCGTTAAGTACTAAAGAAAAATCGGTTCAAATAAATATCAATTCGGTATATTATGGTTCTATAGCCGAAATTGGTGGGGGACAGGAAACTGCTCGTCATTTATTTCAAGCCGGTGGTGCGTCTAATACAATTGCAAAATCAATATCTGCATACGATAAATCGTTTAGCGACCATTTTTACAATGAAGGAAATCCGGCCAGATACGTGGCAGAGGATAGGTTGCGCAAAATGATAGATTATGAATACGATGAACTTGTTCAAATTTTAGATAAAAAAAATAATCAAAAGTTTTTTGGATTTGCAAATACTGTTGAAACGCTAAATTTTAGTAAAACCAATCAGGGAAACGGTTGGCTTGGTATAGCCGTAGAAGGTTCTGACCGCTACAATCCGAATAAGTTCTTTGTTCATGTTAAACTACATGAAAATGATACTCTTTTGCAACAATACAGCCTTGGTACTTTAGGGATAAATTTAATTTATGGAAGTCTCTTTGATTGGGAAGACCCTCGTAAGGTGCTGCTTTCGCTACTCGATAATCTGGATAACAACCGCGTGGAAGTTGATTATGTATATGTGGAAGGTCCAGATATGAAATGGTGCGACAATAGACTTTTAAATTTAATGTTGGTTAATAATGATATGACACCGGCTATTATGTTCGACCAATTAGGTCATGTACAGCAGCCGAGCGACATGTTGTACCGCAAGAATGTACTTTTGATGCGAGGTTATTTTAGACCTATTAACAATCTGGGTATCGAATTTTTGGAAGATAGTTTGGAAATATTCAAACGTGATGAAGATTACAAACCCGATAATACCATTGCATTTTGTGAAATTTCGCTTAATTACCTGATGCAAAATGAAAACGTAGACGAAAAAGATTTTCTATATCGTGTTGATTTACTCAATATGGTTGGACAAAGTGTAATGGTTTCAAAATTTAGTCGATATTTTAAACTAGTTGATTATTTTGCTCAGTTTAAACTAATTAAGCTTCGAATTGTAGTTGGCTTACCAACTTTTGATAAAATAATAGATAGTTCACAATACAATGATTTACGCGGCGGATTGCTTCAAGCGATGGGAACATTGTTTCAGGAAAACGTTAAAATGTATCTTTACCCCTATACCGATATGACAAATGGCGAAGTAGTTTATCCTGAAGATTCTCATTTTTCGGATGAAAGTAAGTTGCTTTGGCAGTACTTAATTCGAATAAAAAAAATTATAATCCTTAAAGGAATTCCATCCAATCATCTTCAAATTACTTCAGGTTATATTACTAACTTAATTGAAAATGCCGATGAAAGTCTTATAAATTTTGTGCCTGAGAAAGTTTACAATCATATTAAGGTTCATAAATTATT